>QIAI01000026.1 GCA_003224995.1 Acidobacteriota bacterium | reverse complement strand
CTCGGTTTCGGATAGCGGCCGCGGAATTTCTCCGGAACATCTGCCCTTCATCTTTCGACCCTTCTATACCACCAAAGGAAACGGAACCGGGCTGGGCCTATCCCTGGCACGCCGGATCGTCGAGGATCACCGGGGTACCATTGAAGTGCAAAGCGAAGTCGGCAGAGGCACGGAATTTCTGGTCACGCTGCCCATTCATCAGTCCGAACCGGAAACAGAAAACCTCGAGGCGGCAGCCTCCTGATAACCCTTCCATCCCCGCTGCGATTGGCTCTTTCCACATTGCGCAAGCCATTGCGCTAACTGGGTTTTCCTCCTATTTCCCACACCATCGCGCGCCCTGTCACTAAATCACTCGTAGTAAGCTATTATCATGCCCTCCGAGAAGATACTGATCGTCGATGACGAGCGCCTGGTGCGCTGGTCCCTTCGCCAGAAGTGCGAAGAATGGGGCTACCACGTCGTCGAAGCCGAGGCTGGCGAGCCCGGGCTGAAGGTGGCGCAGCACGAGTCTCCCGACCTGGTCCTGCTCGACGTGCGCATGCCGGACCTGAGCGGCCTGGAGGTGCTCGACCAGCTGAAGAAGAACGGCGATGCGCGCGCCGTGATTATGATCACCGCCGATCCCCAACTCGATGATGTGAAGGCTGCGCTCAAACTGGGAGCCTACGACTTCATCGGTAAGCCGCTGGACTTCGAAGAACTACACGTAACCATCAAGAATGCCCTGGAAACCACACGCCTTCGGACCGAAGTCCAATCCTTGCGCGGCGAAGTTCACCGCCGTACCGGCTACCACAACGTAGTCGGCACCTCGGGCAAGATGACCGAGTTGATGAGTTTTGTCCGCAAGGTGGCCGCCAGTGAGGCCAATACCATCCTCATTCAAGGCGAGAGCGGCACCGGCAAGGATCTCATTGCCAAGGCCATCCATTACGAGAGCGCGCGCGCCGAAAAATCTTTCGTCGCCATCAATTGCTCTGCCATCCCTGAAACCCTGATGGAAGCCGAACTCTTCGGCCATGAAAAAGGCGCCTTCACTGACGCCAAGCAGATGAAGAAGGGCCTTTTCGAGATGGCCGACGGGGGTACCCTCTTCTTGGACGAGATCGGCGAACTATCGCCGCTGTTGCAAGCCAAACTGCTGCGCGTTCTTGAAGACCAGATCATCCGTCGCGTGGGCGGGGTCCGCGACATGCAGGTTGACGTGCGGGTGATCGCGGCCTCCAACCGCGATTTGGAGAAGGCGGTTCGCGAAGGCGACTTTCGCCAGGACCTCTATTATCGTCTCGCCATCATCGCCATCTTTATCCCGCCATTGCGAGAGCGGAAGGAAGACATTCTGCCGTTGGTCGATTCCTTCATCGACCGTTACAACCGCCGCTTTCGCAAATCCATTCGCGGTCTTGCCGACGACACTCGCAAGCTCCTCCTCGCCCATAGTTGGCCGGGCAATGTGCGCGAACTCAAGAACACCATCGAGCGCGCCATGATTCTCGAAGAAGAGCAGTTTCTGCGTCCACTGTATTTGCCTTTCTCGGTGGCCGAAACCAGCGGCCGCACGCTCTTCGAGCGCTCAGCCGCCCCCGAGAATGGGCAGGCCCTCCCGAACGGCCGCATGCTCCCCCGGTTGTACATCCCCGAAGGCGGCACCTCGCTGGAGGAAGTGGAACGCGCCATGGTGGAGCTCGCCATGCGCCAGTCAACCGGCAATCAGACTCAGGCAGCCAAGCTGCTCGATATAAGCCGGGACGCTCTACGCTACAAACTCAAGAAATTCGGCCTGATGCACGGCGATGAGGAAGAAAGCGGATCTCCCTCCGCCTCCGATTCTTCTGCAGTACGTTGAATTCAAATCTCGCGCACGCCTTCCAACCGAAATTGAGGAGCAGTCGGCGTTTTTCACGTGTCGGTGGAAATCCGGGAACAGAGGGAACGTTTTCGCGGTTTTTACGTCGAGCCTTTTAGGCTTTTGGGAATTGGGGAACCGTCCTGTCCGTCCCCTTTGTGCTTCCTTCGTGCCCTTCGTGGTTGCCTTTGCCTTCGGTTATGAACGGAATGAGGAGTGGGCGCCTTTTCAGAATCAAATATTGGCGCCGGCAAGCGCCTTCTCAGGCGTTTCCAGATGAAACAGGCGTTGTACTGCGATCACCATCTTTTCCTGTTCCGTCTTTTCCGGAAGTTCCTTGAGTTCGCGGGCCAGCGAGCCGGCAATTTTACGAGTAATGCGACCTGCCACATCGGCTAGCAAAGCGTCTTCATCTCTTGAAAACGGCCCGGCCTCTTCCCTGAAGGACTCCAGTTCTTGCCGGCAAATTTCGTCCAGTCGGCTGCGCAGGGCCACGATCGTCGGCACCACCCGCTCCGCCAGGAGCTTCCGACGAAAACCGTGCGCTTCTTGTTCCACTATCTTTTGTGCGTCCAGAGCCGCAGCCTCGCGCTCGCCCGCATTATGCTGCACGACTTTTTCTAAATCGTCTAAATCGTAAAGAAAGACGCCCGGCAATTCGCGAACCGTCGGATCGATGTCACGCGGCAGAGCGATGTCTACGACCACCAGCGGACGCTCCACGCGGTCTCGCATGATGAGCGCCGCTTCGTCCCGGCTAAGGATGGTGTGAGGACACGAGGTCGAGCTGATCACGATGTCGGCATGGCTCATGTGTTGCCAGCGCTCCTCGAAGGCCCCTGCGGTGCCTCCCAGGAGGGTAGCCAGTTCCTGCGCGTGCTCATAGGTCCGGTTGATCACGCAAACCGAACTCGCTCCATGATTCACCAGGTATCGTGCTGAAAGTTCACTCATCTTGCCGGCGCCCAGCACCAGGACGCGCTTGTTCTCGAGCGTCCCGAGCACCTGCCGTGCCAGTTCCACCGCAGCGTAGGGAACCGATACCGCCGAGTTCCCGATGGCGGTTTCATTCCGTACCCGCTTTGAAACCGTGAGTGCTTTCTGCAGAACCGCATCCAGAAATCGGTCCGTGCTCCCGGCCTTCTGCGCCTGTTGCCAGGCGCCCTTCACCTGCGAAACGATCTGCGGTTCTCCCAGCACCATGGAATCGAGACTCGAAGCAACCTGGAAAATATGGAGGAGCGCTTTTTCATCCAGCAGCCGATAGAAGTGCTTCCACTCACACAGCTTCAGGCCATACTCGGCGGAAAGAAAGCGCAACACGGAGTTAGCCGCCAGGCTGGCATCGTTCGCCCAAAGCAGAAATTCCGTCCGGTTGCAGGTTGCCAGCACGACGACTTCTTCCACGCCCTCGGCCCGGGCCAATTGCAGTAACGCGTCCAGTCGTCGATTTTCGCTGATCCAGAATCGTTCTCGCACTGCCACCGGAGCGGTTCGGTGGTTCAGGCCAATCACCATTAACGTCGGTTCCACGGCGGGTCTCCATAACCTTCATCTGTTGGAAAGGCAACCTGCCCGCCAAACCTAGTTCCGACTTGGGAATGTAGTCGACATCTGTTTTCATCAACTTAGTGTCAGGCGCCTCAATTTCTGGGAGTTAGCGCGGACCGCGATAGTGGATTCTCACCCCGCTGCCGTGTTTTTTGACCCGAGCAAACGTGGGTTGCGCTTGCTCCCCTGCACTTATTTCCTTAAACTCCATCGACATATAGACCCGGCTCCACTGGCACGAGGCGTGCCATTAATTTTCCCGGAGGACTCCTTTAGGCCTCCCTTCACAGGAGAAGAACGAATGAAAAGCGTTTTCCGGCTCTCACTAATTGTGTTCTCACTCGTATTTGTGCTTTCCACGTTGAGCTTCGCGGATGCCGCCGCCGATTACAAAGCCAAGTGCGCTACCTGCCATGGCCCCGACGGCAAGGGCGACACTGCCATGGGCAAAACTATGAAGGTGAAAGATCTCGGTTCGGACGAAGTTCAGAAGCAATCGGACGCCGAACTGACCACCATCATCGAGAAGGGCAAGAAGCCCATGCCCGCTTACGAAGGTAAACTGACCAAAGAGCAAATCGATGGTCTGGTGAAGTACATCCGTTCATTGAAGAAATAGACGCTCAGCCGCGCTGCCCCAAAACAAGCAGGCAAAAAGCTGGGTGGAATCCGCGCCCAGCTTTTTCATCGTTCTTGCCAAGAACAATCTGCGTCCTCTGCGGAAATCAGCGGCCAAGCCTCACGAACGCTGCCAAAGTTGTATACTTCTTTCCCTACAAGAATTCTCCGTTCAACCTCGTAGCTGTGGCGTATCTCATTTTCCGCGCCTCCCAATGGTTCAGTACGGGCAGGCGTAACCCGGGAGTGGCAGCCGGCACGTACCTGCCACGCGGAGGACAGGGATGCATGACGATGAGAAGTCTGTAAAGGACTCCAAAGAACTCACCGAAGATCGATCCGGCGTTTCTCGCCGCGACTTCCTCAAGATTTCCACCATTGCCGCCGCGGTGCCGGTCGTCGCCGGACCGAAGATGGTGATGGCGGCGGGCGAGCAGGTTCCGGTGCATGGCCCCGGCAAGGTGCCCATGACCTTCAACGTAAACGGCAAGAGCTACAAGGCAACGCTTGAGCCCCGCGTCACCCTGCTCGACGCGCTGCGCGACTCCCTTGACATCACCGGGGCGAAGCGCGTTTGCGACAAGGCGGAATGTGGCGCGTGCACGGTTCTGCTCGATGACAAAGCGGTCTATGCCTGTTCCGTCCTCGCCATTGAGGCCCAAGGCAAGAAGATCACCACGGTCGAAGCCCTGATGGAAGGCGGCAAACTCCATCCCATTCAGCAGGCGTTCGTCGACAACGATGCTTCCCAATGCGGCTTCTGCACGCCCGGATTTGTGGTCGCCTGCAAAGCCATGCTCGACAAGCATCCCGATCCCACTGCCGACGATCTGCTTCGCGAACTCAGCGGCAACCTTTGCCGTTGCGGAACCTATGCCGGAATCCGCGGCGCGGTCGCACAGGCCGCCCGGAAGGGAGCCTAACCATGCCTGACTATCAATGGCCTGACGCGGAACATCGCACTCTGATCGGCAAGCGCGTCGCGCGCGTGGACTCGCCCGATAAAGTTTCCGGACAGGCGCGTTATACCTACGACATCAAACGCCCTGGCATGCTGTTCGGCAAGATGCTGCGCTCTCCTTACGCGCACTGCAAAGTCACCAGCGTTGACACCAGCGCCGCAGAAAAAATACCGGGCGTCAAAGCCATTGAGGTCGTGCAGAAGCCCGGCTCCACCATTCACTGGGCCGGCGATGAAGTGGTCGCCGTGGCTGCGGTCGATGAAGCCACCGCCGAAGATGCTATCCGCGCCATTGTGGTGAAGTATCAAAAACTGCCGCACCTGGTAAGTGACGCCGAGCCTCCCGAGGGCGCTGGCGAAAGCCAGGGTCCCATCAGCATGGACGATCTTGGCGATATGCTCGATAACCAGGTCCCCGAAAATCAAATCATTTCCTTGATCAAGCAATACGGGCTCAGCTTTAAGCCTACGGAAAACGATCTCAAGGAAGCCAAGGAAGAAGGAGTTCCGGATGCCATCCTGGACGCGGCTCGCTCGGCGGAAGTGCATCCGGAAGCCGCGGGCAAGCAAAAATCGAATTATCAAAAAGCCGCTTCCCAATCCCAGGGAGATGTCGACAAAGCTTTCTCCGAAGCCGCCGCGGTGAGTGAGGGCATTTATGGCGCTCCCGTCATCACCCATTGCTGCATGGAATCCCACGGATCAACGTCCGAGTGGATCGATCCCGATCATCTCTTTGTTCACATGTCCACGCAGGGCGTCTCGGGAATCGCGGGCCAGATGGCTGAGCCTCTGAAAATTCCCGCCGCCAACATTCGGGTGCATCAGGATCACGTGGGCGGAGGCTTCGGCAGCAAGTTTGGTCCGGATCGCTGGGGCATTGCCACTGCGAAATTGTCCCAGAAGGCTGGCGGCAAGCCCGTCCGCATGATGCTCGAACGTGACGTGGAATTGCAGGTCGCGGGTGCGCGTCCCTCCGCGTATGCGAAGGTAAAAGTCGCCGCAAAAAAAGATGGCACCTTAGTCGCGTGGCAATCTCGATCCTGGGGTACAGGTGGTCCGGGAGGTGGCGGCATGCCGCCCATCCCTTACTGCTTCGCGGCTCCCACCCAACGTAAGGAACACACCGCCATTCGTAACAACATCGGTCCAGCCCGGGCCTGGCGCGCTCCCAACCATCCGCAAGCGGCTGTGCTGACCATGTCGGCGCTTGACGACCTGGCCGCCAAGCTCAACATGGACCCGTACGATTTCTTTTTGAAGAACATCGAACTCACCCGCCTCCCCAACGTCTACAAAGAGGAATTCCCCATCGCGGCCGAACTCATCGGCTGGAAAGAGCAGTGGCATCCGCGCGGCCAGAACATTTCCGGCAACATTGCGCGCGGAGTCGGTCTCTCCTTGCACACCTGGGGTGGACGCGGCCACAGCAGTGACTGCGATCTCAGCATTCACCCCGACGGTTCTGTGGATATCAAGATGGGCACGCAGGACATCGGCACCGGGACCCGCACCTGCATCGCCGTGGTAGCTGCCGATGCCCTTGGCCTGCAAGTGAAGGACATCAAGCTCTACATCGGCGACACACAGTATCCGCCCTCTGGCGGATCGGGCGGCTCGACGACTCCGGGCGGCGTAAGCTCCTCCACCCGGCGTGCCGTCGTCGATGCGCGCGATGCCCTTTTTGCAAAAGTTGCACCCGCTCTTAATGCGCAGCCGGATGATCTCGAAGCCAGGGACGGCAGCATCCGCGTGAAAAATGATCCCAGTCATTCCATCAGTTGGAAAGAAGCCTGCTCCAAGATTGGCGCGACGCCGATTACCACCCACGGCCACAACGATCAGGTCGCCGCCAAGAACAAGCCCGACCTCACCAACAGCGGAGTCGGCGGTGTGCAGATGGCCGCGGTCGCCGTCGATACCGAAACCGGCATTGTGAAAGTGACCAAGATGGTAGCCGTGCAGGACTGCGGCTTGATCATCGACCTTAGGATGGCGGAAAGCAGCGTGATGGGCGCGCTCATCATGGGCATCAGCTACTCCCTGTTTGAAGAAAAAATCATGGATCCGACCACCGGGCGCATGCTCAATGCCGATATGGAGTTCTATCGTCTGGCCGGCCTGAACGACATCCCTGAACTCAAGGTCCACATGATGACCGGCAAGGGCTACGACGAACGCGGTGTGATTGGCCTGGGAGAGCCTCCAGCAGTGTCGCCCGGCGCCGCCATTTCCAACGCGGTGGCCAATGCGCTCGGCGTGCGCGTCGGAATACTTCCCCTCACTCCCGACAAGGTTCTGGCTGCGCTGAACCAGGGTTCTTCTCAGAAGGCAGGTGCGTGATGCGACCTTTCGAATACGTCAGCCCGGCGAATACCCGGCAAGCCTCCACTTTGCTGAGCCCCACCTGGGGTCCAACCGAGATCCTTGCCGGCGGTACCGATCTGCTGGCACTCATGAAAGAAGAAGTGGTCACGCCCAAGCGCGTGGTGAATATCAAGGAAATCAAGGAACTCACCGGCGCGACCGCAACCGCTTCAGGCCTGCGCATCGGTTCCCTTACTACGTTGGTGGAGATTGCCGAGAACGCAAG
>QIAI01000578.1 GCA_003224995.1 Acidobacteriota bacterium | reverse complement strand
TGCGCTGTCTCCACCAAAGACGAGCAGTGCAGGGCTATGCGCACGCCAAGCTGCGAACAGAGATACCGCCGCTTCTACGCTCATCCAAGCGATTGTGACGGTTTGCACCCTTCGGATTCGCCGGATAGCGTCTGGAGGAGCGATTTGCAGCACCGAAGCCATTCTCAACATTATGGCACTGTACTCGCCTGCTTCGCGGTCAAAGACCTGCCGCACATGCCGTGTGCCGCTTACCCGATCCCCAGACTCATCGGCCACGGATGCGGTAGCAGCAAGAACATCAAAAGCGCCCCCACAAGCGCCATATTCTTCGTGAAATTGATCATGTCGATCTGCTTCATTTGCGCGTCGTCCACTTTCCAGTAGGCGTGCATCTGAAACGACACGCCCAGCAGGAAGATGATCAGCAGAATAATCCCAACCACGGGATAAACGCCCAGCAACATACTGAGACCACCCAGCAGCAAGATCACTCCGGTTCCTGCCACCGCAACCTCGGGGGAAGGTGTTCCCCTCGCCTTTGCGTACTCGCTCATGTAATTGAGGTTCTTGAAGTGATTGAAACTCCCCATCAACCAAAACGTAGCAAAGATAATCCTTCCGATCAGGAAAGCGATGTTCATCTCGGCTCCTTCCTTTCGCTTGACTCTGGACTGCACTCCAGACTGTATGATTCTGTCATGGCGACCAATCACCAAACCGAGAGCACGGCGATGCAGATCGGCGAGGTCGCGAAACGCAGTTCCCTAACCGTAGACGCGATCCGATTCTACGAGAAGCGCAAGCTCCTGCCCAAGGCGGTTCGCAGCGCTGGTCGGTTCCGATTGTACGGAGCGGACACCATCGAGCGACTTCGCTTCATCCAGCAAATGCAGGGACTCGGCTTCTCACTGCGCGAGGTCGGGGAATTGATCCAGCTTCGAGAGCGGAAGGTGGATGCCTGCGAATCGGTTAAAGAGTTGCTGAGGACAAAGCTGACCGACGTGCGGCCGAAACTGCAAGAGTTACGGCATCTGGAGTCGGAGCTAGAAATGGATTTGCGAAAGTGCAACCGCGAATTGAACCATCGTCGTCGGCACGCAGCCTGCGCTTGCCCGGTGCTCGAAGAGGTGGCAGGGGTGAGTCAATGAGGATTGAGATTTTGTACGTCCCCGGCTGCCCGAACTACCAGCCTACGTTCGAGAGACTTCAAGCGATCTTGGCATCCGAAGCGGTGAAGACTGGAATTCAGGGGATACCTGTGACCACCGAAGTTGAAGCGAAGACTCTGTTATTCCCCGGTTCTCCCACCGTTCGCGTCAACGGTGAGGATGTCGAACCTCAGCAGACGAGCGTACCCAGCTTAGCCTGTCGCCTGTATGAAAATCGGAGCGGCATTCCGTCAGAGGAGTTGTTGCGGGTAGCGATTTCAGATGCGAAGCGGAGGGAGTGAAAATTCGCATGCGAGTGGCAGAACGAGCAACGCCTGTGGCAGCAGTGATCGCTGTGCTATCGACTCTAGCTTGCTGCTTGCCATTTACCTTTCTGGGAGCGCTTGGAGTGCAGCCATCCTGCTCGGCATCGGTTTCATTCAGTTGTATGTCCGCCGCAATCAATGCGAAAAGCGAAGCCCGTTGAGCATTGCCATGTTCTGGGGCGCTGCTGTAATCGTCCTTCTTGTGATCCTTTTCCCACAAGTGATAGCAAGCCTGCTTGCCGGGTAAGACATGCAAACGAGAAGGGTCAAATACGCGTTTTGGCTGGTCGGGATCATTGCTGCGCTCTTGATCGTTTGGTATCTCTGGCTGTCGAAAGGAACGCCACCCGGTCAGCCCGCGCTCAGATCACTGACGCAAAACAACCTCGACCTGTTTAAGCACGATTTCAATAGCAGCGCGGGCGACGAAGTCCGCTTGGTGCTGCTGCTGTCGCCGACCTGACCAACCTGCTTGCGGGGGTCGTCCGCAATCGAAAAATTGTTGGAACAGGAGCGTTCACTGCCGATCCGTGTTCTTGTAGTGTGGGAGCCAATCCTGCCGACAGATTGGTCGCGACCCAGCGGGATGGTTCAGTCCCGAATCTCAGACACACGAGTTGTCCAGTACTGGGACAACGACCATCTCGTCGCAATGGAGTTGCAGCACCAACTCTCCTCAGAGCCTAGCTGCTGCCAGCGTAAAGGAACACTTTGGGACTTGGCTGTGCTCTATGGGAAGCAAGCGCAATGGGGCAGTTCTTCGCCTGTCTTCGCCGACGGTCCCGTTGTGGATGCAGCGCCCGATCTTGCCAAGCTGCTGGCATCCCCTCAGATGCAAACATCGAGCACTCACTAATCGTGAGTTGCAATGCCGCCGACGATCTAACAGGACTCATACTCGCCCTCTCCCCGAAACCTCGTCTGGATTTCTTCCTCTTTGGCACCGATGAACGCTCCGGCTGGTCGGGCTGGTAAGCCCGTTTAGCTATACTGTTGGCGAATGGGACGTTGAACGCATCATTGACGACATCGAGCAGCTACAGGAGATGTTCGAAGCGCCGGATATAAGGCCACTCAGCGCAAGCGACCTCTCGGCTGCGAATCGACGGCACGATGAGATGCTAGCGCATAGCCCTTGGTTTCGGCTTTGGCAGCGGTATGGCTTGTGTTGCCGACCTGAATCGCCGACACTTCGGCTGGGCGAGATCGAGACCTCCGCACGAACATGAAAGCCGCTTGGTATGAGAAGCAGGGCGCTGCGCGGGATGTGTTGGTCGTCGGACAAATGAACGACCCGCAGCCTCGCGCAGGCGAAGTTCGGATTCGAATCGCCTTCTCAGGCGTGAATCCGGGCGATGTTAAGAAGCGCGAGGATGCGTTCGGCGTCGCGATGCCATATCCGCGTGTCATTCCGCACAGCGACGGTTCGGGCACCGTTGATGCAGTCGGCGAAGGCGTGTCACGGGAATGGGTCGGTCGCCGTGTCTGGTGTTATGGCGCTCAGTCTTATCGACCGTTCGGAACTGCCGCCCAGTACACCTTGGTTCCGCTGAAGCAGGTGGCTCAACTCCCTGAAGGCGTGCCTCTGGAACAGGGTGCATGTCTGGGGATTCCGGGCATAACCGCTCATCGGGCAGTTCATGTCGGGGGTTCAAGAGACGGAAAGACCGTACTAGTCCAAGGCGGTGCTGGTTCGGTCGGAGCTTGTGCTGTCCAGCTTGCGCATCAGGCGGGAGCACGAGTGATTGCTACGTGCCGTGCTGAAGCTGATAAGGAAATCGCATCGCGAGCAGGAGCGGACGAGGTTTTGCTCACTGGTGATAAGTTGGCGGAACGAATCCGGGCTTTGGTTCCCGATGGAGTCGATCACATTGTGGAAGTCGCTTTCGGGGCGAACATCAAGACTGATACGGAAGTGTTGGCGCAGGGTGGTTCCATCGCGACCTACGCAACGAACACCCCAATGCCGGAGACTCCGGTCTGGCAACTCGTTTTTGTGAACGCGAGAATCTATTTCGTCGGAAGTGACGATGTGCCAGCCGAGGCGAAGATCGAAGCGACTCACGACATCAATCAGGCGCTTGAGGCAGGATGGCAGGGGCTCGACATCGGCGAAATTGTGCCCTTAGATCAAATT
>QIAI01000025.1 GCA_003224995.1 Acidobacteriota bacterium | reverse complement strand
GCCGAATTCGAAGAGTGCCTCAAGTCCACCGGCAAGAGTATGAATGAAATTCGCGCCTATATGGACGAGCATCCGGAATTGAAGCGGCCGTTCTATCACGTGCCGCATCGCGAAGGCGTCGCCGGAACCGCCGCGCAATTCATTCTGCACGTCAGCGACCGCATCGATAAGGACACGCACTTCTGGAAGCGTTCGCGCGTGCGAGTCGATCAGCCGGTTGCGGCTGGCGTTTCCGGCGACTAAATCATTCATTTGCGGGATCGCCGGAAACTCAGCTTCCCCGGCGGTCTCGCCCTCCTCTTCTTTTGATTTCGGTCCTGAACGAGAAAGGGAATTCGATGCACGACCACAAGGGTCCGGCACTCATCCAGATCGCTCCTCTCGAAGGCGCTTCCATCCAGAAATTGAAACATGCCCAGAAGCCGCACGATCACAGCACGCAATTTCTCGTGGGGCTCGACGTAGGGTCGACCACTGTGAAGGCCGTGGTCGTGGATGCGGTTAGCGATCAGGTGCTTTGGCAGGATTACCAGCGCCACGAAACCAAGCAGCCGGAGAAAACCCTCGAATTTCTGAAGCGCATGGAAGCCGCGGTTGGCATCAACCGGCACAACACCCGCATGTTTCTGACGGGCTCCGGGGGCACTGCAATCGCCGACCAGATCGGCGCGAAATTCGTGCAGGAAGTCACTGCGGTATCTCTAGCAGTGGAGAAACTTCATCCCGAAGTCTATTCGGTGATCGAACTCGGCGGGCAGGACGCGAAGATCATCGTATTTAAGGACGACGACGACACCGGCCGAAAGAAAAAAATTCCTTCGATGAACGACAAGTGCGCCGGCGGAACTGGCGCGGTTATCGATAAAATTAATGCCAAGCTGAAAATTCCCGCCGAGTTGCTGACCCAGCAGGGCTATAACGGAGTCAAGCTACACAAAGTTGCCGGCAAATGCGGCGTGTTCGCGGAGACCGATATTAACGGTCTGCAGAAAGTGGGGACGCCTCCCGACGAACTGATGGCGTCCTTGTTCGAAGCCATCGTTCTGCAGAACCTCAGCGTGCTGACCCGCGGACACACGCTGCGTCCGCACGTGCTTCTACTCGGCGGACCCAACAGCTTCATCCGCGGCATGCGCGAGGCTTGGCAGGCGAATATCCCGCGCATGTGGCAGGAGCGCAAAGTTGCCGTTCCCGATGGGATGAAGCCCGAGGACTTAATTAAGGTTCCGCAGAACGCGCAATATTTCGCCGCCCTGGGAGCGGTGGAATTTGGCCGCTCCGAAGAAGATTGCGTCGGCTGCTATTGCGGATACGAGAAGCTCATCCACTACATCGACTTCGGCAGGCAGGAGGAGAAGGCCAAGTCTGGCGGGAAAGGCCTGGTCGAAAAACCGGCAGAACTCGATATCTTTAAGGAGGCGTATCGTCCCAAGAAGTTCACGCCCGCTGTTTTTCAGAAAGGCAGCACGGTTGGCGGATTTATCGGGATCGACGGCGGTTCCACTTCCACCAAGGCCGTCCTGCTGGATGAAAGCGGCAACATCCTCTGCAAGTCGTATCAGCTTTCCAACGGCAACCCGATCCAGGACACCATCGAAATGTTCGAGGCTCTGCGCGGCCAGGTAGAAGGCCAACATGCGAAGCTCGAGGTGCTGGGCGTCGCCACCACCGGATACGCCAAAGACATTCTGAAGGATGTTCTGAAGGCCGACGTCGCGCTGGTGGAAACGGTCGCGCACACCGAATCGGCTCTCAAGTTCTACGAAGACCCGCACGTCATCGTCGACGTCGGCGGGCAGGACATCAAGATCATCATCCTGCATAACGGCCGCGTGAAAGATTTCAAGCTGAACACGCAATGCTCCGCGGGCAACGGGTACTTCCTGCAATCCACCGCGGAAGGCTTCGGCCTGAGCGTGAATCAATATGCCGACCTGGCTTTCTCTGCGCAGGCCATGCCGGTGTTTGGCTATGGCTGCGCCGTGTTTATGCAGTCTGACATTGTGAATTTCCAGCGTCAGGGCTGGCGGGCGGAAGAAATCCTCGCCGGACTGGCTGCCGTGCTGCCCAAGAATGTGTTTCTCTACGTCGCCAGCATTCCGAATCTCGCCGCACTGGGCTCACGCTTCGTGTTACAGGGCGGGACCCAGAACAATCTCGCCGTCGTCAAAGCGGAAGTGGATTTCATTCGCAACAGCTTCCGCGCCACGGGCAAGCAGCCGGAAATCATCGTGCACGAGCATTGCGGCGAGTCCGGCGCGATCGGTGCGGCGCAGGAATCCTTGCGTCTCTGGCGCAACGGACAGCAGACCACATTCGTCGGCCTGGACGCGGTTCGCAAAATCGAGTACCGCACCACCCGGAACGAAGCCACGCGCTGTTACTTCTGCAAAAACAATTGTCTTCGCACCTTTATTGATGTTCGCACCGAGCCCATCCAGAATTTCGTTCCAGTCCAGAAAGTCACCAAGGTGCCGCTCATGCACGGCGAGCAGCGCCTTATTATCGCCACCTGCGAAAAAGGCACGGTGGAAGATCTGGACGACATGAAGGATATCAAGGCCGGCCTGGATAAAATCCGCGACCAGCATCCCAACTTCGTCGATTACGCCTCAAAGGAAGTTTTCCGCCCGACTAATGCCAAGAGCGTCGCTGATCCCATTCCCACCCGCGCCTGGACCAAGACCGCCAAGCAGCGGATTGCGCTCATGCAGAACCGCAAGAAAGTTCGCATTGGCATCCCGCGCGTACTGAACATTTATACGTATGCGCCGCTGTTCAACGCTTATTTCGAGAGCCTGGGCCTTCAGCCCGAGCACCTTATTTACTCCGACTACACCAGTTCCGAACTCTACCGTGCGGGCGCGAGTCGTGGGGCGATTGACCCGTGCTTCCCCGCCAAAATTGGCATTTCTCACGTCTACAACCTGATCCAGGAGAAGCATCGCAAAAAGCCGCTCGACGCCATCTTCTTTCCCATGTACGACGTGCTGCATTCGTCGCTGGTAAACATTGTGGCCGCGAATGCCTGTCCCACCGTGACCGCGACTCCCGAAACAGTGAAGGCTGCCTTTACCAAGGAAAACGATGTTTTCGCCGAAAACAATTTGAAGTACATCGATCCCGTGCTCAACTTTGCGGATCGCAAGCTGTTTGCCCATCAGATGCTGCAGGCGTGGCAAGACGTTCTCGGCCTTTCGCAGGAAGAAAACGATCGCGCGGTCGAAGCTGCATTCCATGCCTTGAAAGAGTACGAATCCAATATTCGTAAACGCGCCCGCGAGGTGATTGATCAGCTGGAGCGCGAAGACCGCATTGGGATCGTGATGCTCGGACGTCCTTACCACCATGATCCCGGCCTCAATCACGAAATTCTCGACGAATTCCAGAAACTCGGTTACCCTATCTTCTCGCAGAACACGCTACCCATCGACGACGATCTCCTCGAACGCCTCTTCGGCGATGAAGTTCGCGCCGGAGTCGTCAGCAGCCCGCTCGACATCACCGACGCCTGGAAAAATTCCTATTCCTGCAGCACCAACCATAAGGTCTGGGCGGCGAAGTTCACGGCTCGCCATCCCAACTTGGTGGCTCTGGAAATTTCCAGCTTTAAGTGCGGCCACGATGCGCCTATCTACGGAGTGATCGATGGTATTATCGAGCAGTCCGGAACGCCTTACTTCTGTTTCAAGGATCTCGATGAGAACAAGCCTTCGGGCTCGATCCGCATTCGCGTCGAGACCATCGACTACTTCCTGCGCCGCTACCGTGAGGAAGTTATCCGCAAACGAAAAGCCGCGCAGGACATCGACACCCAGCTCGCTGCTCTCGAAGCGCAATTGCGCCAGGAGAAGGTCGGCGCTGAGCTGGTGCAATCTCCGGAAGGTTGGGACCGCGAGGCCCAGGGCATGGCAGCCGACTAAATCTCGCGATGTGTCGACGGGTCTGATCAGCAACCGCTTGAAAGCTGGCGGCGGAAGCTTCGAGAATTAGCCTGGGAATTCAGCAACCGGTTCGTTTTCGCCGACGGCTTTTTGCGTTTTCGTTCTTTCAGGCGGGTCTCTGCCAGGTAATTGCCAAGCTCTGCTTTTGCGCTACAATAGCCAAAGTCCTCAGCCCTTCCCCTTTACGACTTTCGGCCGTGCAATTCATGGAGCGAACCATGAAGGTGGTCAGGGGATTTGTTTGGCTGGGCGTGGTTGCGCTGCTTTCGATGAGCGCTGCGGCCAGCAGTTTTCCTCCGGCTTGGCCTCTTGCTTCCCGAGTTGCTCGAAATAAATGGGAAGGCCTCGCCATTGTGGTCAATCCCAAGAATCCGACAGACAGCCTGACTCTCGAGCAATTACGTTCAGTCTTCCTCGGGGAGCGCCGCTGGTGGCCCAACCACCGCCACGTCGCACTCTCCGGCATGCGTCGTGGGACCCCGGAGCGACAGACGGTCCTGCGGGTGATCTATGGGATGGATGACCGCAATCTGGACCATTACTTCCTTTATCAGACGTTCAAAGGTGAGGCTCCGCGGCCTCCGGCCACCTTGAAGAATGCGGCAGACGTGAAAAAGTTTGTGGGTGCAACCCCGGGCGCCGTGGGCTATCTGCGCGCGTCCGATGTCGATAAATCTGTGAAGGTCCTACGTGTGAATGGGTTGCTGCCGGACGAGGACGGCTATCCCATGCGCCTGCGCGCTCGTCCGTAAAGTGAACGCTTCTAACTAAACGCGAGACCATTTCTCCGCACGCTCTGCAGCGTCGTACCATCCGGGTTTCCTTCTGCAAACTGCACCATGGCAATAAACAATTTATTTCACGCCTTTCTCCGGGTTCCACGATCCCTGCAGCTTGCGGACGAAGATCATCTGCCCGACGTGATAGGCATTGTGCGCGCCAATGTGTGCGATTTCCGAAGCCCAGCCTTCCAGTTTCTTATCGTCCGCCGTTTCAACAAGCTTTTCCAACTGGCTCATCACTTCATCGAGTTGCTTGACCGTGTCGTTCCACTTCTTGGCATCGAAGTTGTTAAAGGTTTCGTCGTTGTTGCCACTGAACTTCTGTTCGGGCTCTCCTTTAAACTTCGCAAGCTCCCGACGATTCCAGAACAGCAGATGGTTGGTAAGTTGCCCCACGGAATGATTCCCGCTGCCATCTTTCCAACTGGCTTGCTCAGCGGTCAGGCCCTCCACTGCTCCGTCGATCGTCACGAACCAGTCTTTCTCATTGTGGGTCGTGCGTAACTGCTCCAGCAAAATGCTGCGCAGGGTCACTGGCTTGGACGTCTGTCCATTGGCGCAAAACGACAGCAATAGCAACACCGAAAAGATCAGCTTCTTCATCTTCACACTCCCGAGTTAAGTTGTGCACCAGACCTTAGACGTCCTACGTCTGTATTGGCGAGCAATGCGGCCCGCGCGATTCGCGACCAAGGTAACGCGGGCGGCTTCTCTAGTTTTCGGGGAGTGCTACTCGGGAGAACTGCTCGCAAGCAGTAAGCAGTTTTTCTTGCCGCTCCACATCGTGACTTGCCGGATTGGGCTTGCGTGTCTTCAGATGATAGAAGTACTGCCCCGTCACCTTGGCGGCTGGATCCTCGCTCACGGCGAGCCACACTTGCGTGCGATAGCCCTGTTCGAGATTGTCGGGCGCTCGCGGACCTCCCATCCTGGTGGCAACCCAGCCGGGGTCGACCGCGTTCGAAAAAACCTCTGGCCAGCGGCGTGCCACGGCAAACGCCAGCAACACATCGTGCAGCTTGCTGTCAGCGTATGCTTGTTGTCCCTGCCACCGATGCTTCTCCCAGAGCAGGTCCTCCAGGCTGGCAGCGCCGCTCTGGTGCAGACCGGAACTGAGATAGATCAGACGCTTTGGTTTCTCAATAAGCGCTGTGAGGATATAGGGAGCCAGCGTATTGATCGCGAATACATGCGGCAGGCCGTCTTCGGTAGGAATGCGGCGCGACTCCTGGTACCCGATCGCCGCGTTATGAATGACAGCATCGAACTTTCCCAGCGCGTTCACTTGTTCGGCGACCTTCCGCGTCTGGTTGATACTTGCCAGATCGCCGATGACAACGGTTTCTGCTCCGGGAACCGCGGCCATTGCCTCCCGTCCTCTCGCCTGGTTGCGGGCATGCAGAGTTACCGTGTGCCCCTGCTCGATTAGAAGCTGTGCCGCCATGCGGCCCAGCCCGTCCGCAGAACCTGTAATGAAAACTTGCGCCATGTATCCGCACCTTTTTGCGAACGCGGCTGAGCGCTGCGCGTGCACATCCTGAGCTCGTGCGAGAAATTATCGCGTCAACTCGCCACGCAACTGTTTGGAAAGTTTTTCCACCCGCTTGAGCTTGTCAATGACATCTTTCGGCAGCAGTCCACGACCCACGCGATTCATATCGCCGGCAACGGACGCAGAAAGATCGGCGAGTTCCCGGGCATCGTGCTGCAGCCGGAGATTGTCCACGGCAGGTTTTTTCTGGGTGCTCGATGCCCTCGGCTCGGCTGGAAACTGGTTCCGCGGCCAATCTGGATCCGCAGGCTGCGGACCACACCGGCCTAAGGGCGCTCCCAATTGAGAATGAGCGGGCGTAAACAAAAGCAGGAGGGCGAAGAAACACAGAACGGCAGTCCATCGCATTACGGCACCCCCAGGTCCCTCGTTGCTTGCATTTTAGCGCGGCGAAACCGCTTGAATCGCAGGAAAACCACGAATGGATAGCGACGGCGATTGGCATTCTGGCGGGCGAGTGCTTTCTATCATACGCAACGAAGCCAACCAACCTCCGGCAGATTGGCCTTCATCGAAGTTTTGGAGACGCGCATGCTTTCCGCGGACGAACGACAAAAAAGCATAAATCGGCTCGCAGTAGCCATCCTGGGCTCAATTGCGGCGGCCGTAGTCACCGCAGCTTTATTGGCCGGACTGTGGTATTTCCTGCGTGGAAGAAGAGACAAGCGCACTCCGGAAACTCCGCAAACCATAACCTGGAGCACTTCACACCGTTTCCCGGTTCTGCATGCTACCGCTCAGATGCGGCCTTCACGCGACCGGGACTCCCGATTGCACGCACTTTCACTGCAGAAATAATTCGGCGAAGCCGTCCGCCGTCTCAACAGGATGTGCTTCCGCGAACTAGTGCGCAGTCGCCGTGCCCAGTTTCTCTGCCGTCCAGTGCGCCATGACTTCCAGCAATTCCGGTGAAGTCAGGAATCCTGGCAGCAGCACCCATCCATTTCCCAGTCCGACCGGATCCGGCAGCAGAGAGTGACTCACCCCTGGGAAGATTCGGACGCTGACATCCGAATTCCCATTGGCCCGCATCGCGGTCGCGATCCGCTCACCGGAGCGCATGGGCACGTGCAAATCGTTCCCGCCCTGCAGGATCAGCGCCGGACAATGTACCCGCGGCGCGAACTGCAGCGGATCAATCGTAAGGACAACCCGATCGCCGGATCCCGGTTGACCGCCTGCCCGATCTGGTAGTGGGCAAGATCAGCACCAGACGTACCCGGCCCAGCTAACGTGACGATGGCAGCGATTTGCGGATCTTTGGCAGCGATCATAGGCGCGATAAGGCCGCCCTCGCTGTAGCCCACCAGCGCGACGCGCTTGGCGTCGATGTCGTTTCGCGCTCTCAGCCATGCCACTTCCGTCTGTACATCGTCGGCTTCGTCGAAAGTCGTGGACGGCGCGTGATCTCCGGAGGATTTTCCTACTCCGCGATCATCCACCCGCAGCACGGCAATTCCAGCACGGGTGAGCGCATCGGCGAGATCGCGTAGTGGCATCCATGGTGACTGGCCGCCATTTCTTTCGCTTGGACCAAGACCCGTAATCAACACTGCCGCGGAAAATTTAGCGCCGCCATGCGAAGGCGTCGTCAGCGTACCCACCAAGCTGTGCCCCTGCGGAGCTGAAATTCGCACCTCTTCCGCTTTGTATGCCCCATCCGGTGGCGCTCCGTAAGGAGCCCACAGAGGATACTGTTCTTCGCGAAAGGTTTCGCGCCGCTCGATCACCACCCCATGTTCCGGCAGGGTCGCGCTCAGCATGCAGCCTTGTGCATCCGTCAACACTTCGTATCGTTTGTTGTGATAGCTGATGACCCAGTCCACGGCATCGAGCCGTTCCACCAGCACGTCGCCTCGTGAATCGCTGTACAAGGAGGCGCCGGGAATTTTCGACGACGCTTGCCCTGACACCCGCGCCCGCAACACTGCTTGCTCCACCGAGCTGACAATCATGTCAGACCAGTAGATGGCGCCCTCCCCTAGCTCTCGGATTATGGGCTTCTCGGATTCTCCTCCGGCCACGCTCAACACCACCGAGGAACGCACCGCCGTCTGATCGGACCGCAACTCGATGGCCGCATCGATGATGCGTGACTGGGTTAGCACGACGTGATTGTGAATTGTGTTGCCTTCTTGCTTTACCCAATCCACACCCGCGATCTTTCCCTGCTCCAGGGTCAGGAACGCTGCCGGCCCGCAGGCACCAGTCTTTCCCTCCGTCGCTGCGGAATTCGCCTGACGCTCGGCCTGAGCCGTAGCCAAAAAGCCCGCACATATCGTCACAATGAGAAACCTGGTGCGCTTCATTGTTTTCTCTTCTCCCGCGACTTCGCGCTTCGCTTGCTCTCGCGCTGGCGATGATCGAGCGGCGTCAGCAACACCGTGATCCCATACAAACGCCCGCGGCCCTGCGGTTTGGAAACCGATTTCGTTAAACGTTTGATAGCCCGGTTTACCCCCGCAATTTGGGTTAACGACAATCGTCCTGTCTTCCGCAGCGCCCATAACTCGCGCTGCGGTCCTTCAACAATCAGCTTGTTGCTTTGGAAGGCGCGCCCAAAATCGCGAATACCCAAGCGCAACATGGAACTCACGATCGCGGTCACGCCTCGGCGATTTGCCTCATCTTGCGGTTCGTAATGCAGAAACAGCTCGGACGCCACAGTACGAAACAGCGCCTCAGTCCTGCCTCCGCGCTTTCGATATCCCGCCGCCTCGACAAGTCCGGCCCGTTGCAGCGCGCGCAGATGAAAGTACAGCGCGTCCGCCGGCCTGCCCAGGGTCGCGGCAATCTCCGCCACCGACACCTCTCCCATTTCTGCCAGCACGTCGACCACTTCCTGGCGTGCTGCAGATCGGAGGGCCGCCACCTGCCTTTTGTCGCGAATGACATACTCCTGCCTCTTCATGCCCAAGAGTATATCATTTCATTGAATTTTATTAATAATATTCAATGGAAGACGGTTCCGGCAGCCCGGCCGCCAACGTCCCCGACCTTCACAGGTTCCTGATTGAAAGACGCGCGAGCACAGATCCCCATGGACAGCTACTCGGTCCCGTATAATGAAACCTTTCCCGATGCTCGCTACGCTCGACCAAATCATTGCCAGCACCCGGCGCAAGCTCTCGCAAAGGCGTCGTGCGGCAGACTTGCGCGCACTTGGGCGGCTGGCCTCCGAGCACAGAACGCGGGGCTTTCGTTCTTCCCTCGCCTCGGCCGCAGCGCACGGGGTGGCGGTGATTGCCGAATTAAAAAAGGCATCGCCATCGAAAGGCCTTATCCGAGCAGATTTTGATCCGGCACAACTGGCCCGCGAACTCAAAGAAGGCGGAGCCGCCGCACTCTCGGTCCTGACCGAACCTGACTACTTCCAGGGTTCGCTTGCCAATCTGGAGATTGCCTCAGAGAACTCGGGCCTGCCCTGCTTGCGCAAGGATTTCATTCTGGACGAAATCCAGATTGTGGAAGCTCGCGCTCACCGTGCTGATGCCATTCTGCTGATCGTAGCCGCACTGGCGCAGCCCGATCTTGAGGGACTGGCGGCGAAGGCGCGGGAACACGATCTCGATGTGCTCTGCGAGGCCCATGATGAAGAGGAGTTGCAGCGCGCTCTTGATGCGGGCTGTGATCTGATTGGAGTCAACTCCCGTAACTTGCGCACCTTCCAGGTCGACTTGAGGACACCACTTCGCCTCGCCAAACTTTTCCCGCGCGGCATTCTGGCTGTGGCGGAAAGCGGAATCGCCTCGGCGGGAGATATTGCAGAGCTTCGCTCAGTGGGATACCACGCCTTCCTCATCGGAGAGTCGCTTATGAAGGCTGCGTTCCCCGGCAGCGCCCTACGCCGTCTGCTCGAAGCCGCTACGGTGCACAGCCAATGAAGCGATGGCGCCCTCTCGGTAAGAACTGGTGAATATCGCTGAGCACGAAGCTTCTTGCTATCGCAACAACTAACGAGCGATCACCGCCTTTTATGACCTGGATCAAAATCTGCGGCATCACAAACATCGAAGACGCTCAGACCGCCATTAATGCCGGCGCCGATGCTCTCGGTTTCGTGTTTTACGACAAGAGCCCACGCAGGGTCGAGGTGGGCGTCGCTCAGAACATCGTGCGCGAACTGCCCAATCAAATCGAGAAAGTCGGGG
>QIAI01000608.1 GCA_003224995.1 Acidobacteriota bacterium | reverse complement strand
GGTCCTGGTATGCGTCCTGCCACTCTTCGGATACGCTCAGCAACTTCCCACCACTCCCCAACCCCAGTGCGCCCTGGCTACTCCCGGCAAGTGTGCGGCCCAACTAACCAGGGACCAAAAGGGAATCTTCACCAGCCCTCTTCATTTGCGTAAGAAGGACCTCGTGTGGCTGGCTCCCGTGGCAGCGGCTACAGGCGCAGCTTTTGCGTTCGATCACGCCGCGTTGCAGCACGTCAGCACCGATCCATCGCGAGTCAATAATTTCAGGATGGCCTCGAACCTCACTGGAATTTATGTCCCGGTGGCGGGCGCTGCGACGGCTTTGCTGGCAGGTACGATTCGCCACGATGAACACTTGCGCGAGACAGGCGCCTTGTCGATGGAGGCGATGATCGATACCCAACTGCTGACGACCTTTATCAAGTTCGGGACGGACCGTGCGCGGCCGAGCGCGACGGGTTTGACGTCCACATCGGGCTCGTTCTGGCCCAATGGGCAACATTCCTCTGCAGCAGACTCATTCCCCTCGGGCCACACCGCCAACGCGTTCGCCGTGGCGCACGTGATTGCAGACGAGTATCCGGGATGGAAGGTCAAGCTGGCAGTCTACAGCTTGGCGGCAGCGACCGGATTCGAGCGGATAGCAGGACGCGAACACTTCCCCAGCGATGTTTTAGTCGGGGGAGCCCTCGGCTACCTGGTGGGTGGTTACGTTTTCAACCACCACTCCTCACGTTCGAAGACCCACATCGCGTTCGCTCCGATGATCGGCCATGGTGGAGCGGGAGTTTCGCTGCAGATCTCGCGGCCGAATTAGTTCCAGGGTACCGGTGGACACGACGATTGCAATCGAATCCGCTTCGGTAAGAGTTTTCGCTCGGTCACACTAAATCTTCTGCTGTCGCCAGCGGCCTCGGCGGAAAAGCAAAATGCCGGCGAGGGCAATCGAACCTTCGGCAATGACGATCGAAAAGAAAGCTCCCTTCGAGCGCAGGTTCATTGGAATCGCGAGCCAGTAGGCCAGCGGGATTTCCAGGAACCAGAAGCCGAAAAGGTTGACCCAGGTGGGCGTGAGGGTATCGCCCGCGCCGTTGAAGGCCTGCAGCATGACCATGCCATAAGCGTAGCCGATGTTTCCGTAGCTGAGGATCCGCAGGCAAGACGCCGCCAACGGGATGACTTCGGGGTCATGGGTGAAGAGGCGAACGGTGGGCTCGGCGAAGAGAATCAGGATCACGCCGACTCCTCCCAGAAAGATCATGTTGTAAAGGCCGGTGCGACCAGTGTTGCCGCCGCATTGCTTAGTCCCCAAGAAGGCAAAATGACAAAAATCACGATGCGGATGGCAATGGTGTAGCCGGCAACGGCGGCAGCGCCGAATGTGCTGACAATGCGAACCAGAACAATCCAGCTGGTGTTCGCGATGGCGAATTGCAGAATTCCGGTGATCGACACGCGGATGAGGCGCCAGAGCACCGTGAGATTGACCCGCAGGTGCCGCGCGAGGCTTGGCAGACGTTCGGTGCCCCGGGCGAGGCGGTAGAACTGGTACAAGACGCCGATGCTGCGCCCGGTGAACGTGGCAAGGGCTGCCCCCGTCACACCCAAGCGGGGGAATGGTCCAAGCCCGAAAATAAGGCAGGGATCAAGAATTAAATTGATGATGTTCGAGATCCACAGCAGGCGCATGGCGATGGCGGCATCACCGGCTCCGCGGAAGATCGCGTTGTTGAGGAACAACATCATAACCGCGCCGCAGCCGCCGAGCGCGATGCGTGCGTAACCGGAGCCGATGGCGACGATGTCGGGCGATGCTCCCATGATCTGCAGCAGGCGCGGGGCTAAGATGAAACTGGGGATACCCACGAGCAGGGACACCGAGAGCCCCAGGATGATGGCCTGGACGCCCGCGACCGAGGCGCCTTCGGAATCTTTTTCGCCGATGCGGCGGGCCACCATGGCCGTGGTCGACATGCTGAGGCCGATCGCCACGGCGAAGATCAAGGTCAACAGCGACTCGGTCAAGCCGACGGTAGCGACGGCATCGGCCCCCAATCGGCCGACGAAGAACACATCCACCACAGCGAACAACGACTCGAGCACCATCTCGAGAACCATGGGAACCGCAAGCAGGAGAATGGCGCGGTTCAGGTTGCCGGTGGTGTAGTCCTGGTGCGAGCCGCGCAGGGCTTCGCGTACCGAAGACCACAGGCTCGGTTGCGGGATGTTGGGGACAGAGGTGGCGACGTCCATAAAGTTCCAGCCAAATTCTGCGCACGCAGGTGCGCTGCCAACAAAAAGCTTATGAGCGAGAAGACCGCTAAGTATGCGCGAAGGTCGCTACGAAAAGCAGGCGGCCTATGACTCCGACGGTCGCTGCGCGATCAGGAGAGGAGTAATCCAGGTTAGGCGTACGATGACTTGCATAATGCACACCCCAGTAGGCGGTAGAGAGAGTTTAGTCGATTGGACGTGAATTGGCTAGGATTTTCGGGAATTGCGCCATGTTGTAAAGAGCTTTTGATCGCGAAGGTCGCAAAGTACGCGCGAGGCCCGCGAAAAATCGAAACACAGAAGGACACCAGGGTTCGCAAGAGGGGACAGCTGTTTAGAAGTCAGAGCGGAACGACCGTTTGGCGGTGCAGACCTTCAAAAATCGGGGACGGGCCGTCGGTCCATCCTCGGCGATCTCGCGCAGCCGGCGCGGGTTCGATTCACCCCCCGATCCTCAGTCGATTCCTAATTCTCTAGCCAGCGCTTTCCATTTCTGATCGACTTGCGCCTTAGTTTTTGCGTCCATGCTGATTTCGTCCGGCCAAGGACGGGTGAATCCTTCGCTGGACCATTTTCGCGTGGCGTCGACTCCCATTTTTGAGCCGTAGTTGGGAAAACGAGAGGCATGATCGAGGGAATCGATGGGGCCAAGGGTGAATTGGATATCACGCTCGGGGTCGATGTTATTGAGAACTTTGAGGGTGACTTCGCCTAGGTCTTGGACGTTCACGTCTTCGTCGACGACCAGGATGCACTTGGTAAACATCGCCTGTCCCAGTGACCAGATGGCGTTCATCACTTTGCGCGCCTGACCTGGATAGGACTTGCGAATAGAGACGATCATGAGATTGTGAAAGACGCCTTCAAGCGGAAGATTGATGTCAACCATCTCGGGAATCGTGAGCTTCATCAGCGGGAGGAAGATGCGCTCAACGGCTTTGCCCATCCATCCGTCTTCCATGGGTGGCTTGCCCACGATGGTCGTGGCATAGATCGGATCTTTCCGATGTGTGATGCAGGTGACGTGGAAAACGGGGTAGAGATCGTCGAGCGAATAGAAGCCAGTGTGATCGCCGAACGGGCCCTCGCTACGGAGTTCGTCGAGGTTGACGTAGCCTTCGAGAATAATGCTTCTGGCGGAGAAAGCCGGCGATGATGAATTCTTCTAGGTCGGGCGGAGCGGGGACGATGGCACAGAAGGTCAGGGCAGGATCCGTGCCGATCGCAACGGCGACATCCATTTTGCCGCCCGGGAGTGGGGTTTCGGGAAGCATCGAGCCGCCAGAGGTGCGAGCCATGATGTCGACAGCCGTTCCCGCCGGACTGCGCCCGGCCTGGACAGCCGAGTGCGGCTCTCCCCCCGCAGCCCTTCTCAGACTTTCACGATAGTGTTCGGCGGCGACTTTCTGCCGTTGCCAATGCATGCCGGTAGTGCGCTCGTCGTAAACCTGCATACGGTACATGCCCACGTTGCGCTTACCCGTTCTCGGATCGCGCGTGATCACGCACGGAAGGGTGATGAAACGACCGGCATCTTTCGGCCAGCATTGCAGGACCGGAAAGTCGAGAAGCGAGAAGTTGTCGCGCTGGATGACTTCCTTGCAGGCTCCGGTGGGGACAGTTTTCGGAAAGAACTTGCCCAGTTCGGCCAGCATGGGAAGCATTTTGACTTTTTCGAAGAAGCCTTGCGGCGATTTGACGTCCATGAAGGCGCGGATGCGGTCGGCAATTTCGTCGAGCGAGTCGACGCCGAGCGCGAGGCGCATGCGGCGCTCGGAGCCGTACTGGTTGATAAGGACCTGCGCGTTGGGATGACCCTTGATGTTCTGGAAAAGAAGAGCAGGACCTCCCGGGCCGTACTTGTCGGAGCGCGACTTGCTAACGCGGTCCGCAATCTCGGCGATTTCGAGAATCGGATCCGCTTCGGTGCGAATTTTGCGGAGCTCGCCGGCGTGGTCGAGGGCGGCAATCCAGTCGCGAAGATCAGCGTAAGACAAGGGTGTGACTCCGAGGAAAACAGATGATTATACGGGAGACAACCAAGTGAGCCTGAGCGATCGTGGGAGCAAAAGCCTCGTCTTGGCCGATTTCTAGTCTCCCAACCATCGCGTCGGCACATTAACGCATCTTTCCCGTATAGTTCTGCCGGTATGTCTGAGGGGGATCAATTGCGACGAGTGGTGATAACCGGAATGGGGGCAGTGAGTCCAAATGGAGTAGGACGGGAGGCATTTGCCGCGGCCGCGCTCGCTGGTACTTCGGGAGTGGGCCGCATCTCACATTTTGACCCGTCCGAAATTCCCGTACAAATAGCGGGCGAAGTGCGGGGATTCGATGAGCTGGCATGGGTAGATAAGCGCGAGCGCAAGCATGTTTCACGCGTATTGCCGCTAGCTTTGGCGGCGGCCAACGAGGCTCTCGAACATGCCGGGATCGATGCGGCTTCCCTTCCCCTTGAAGAACGGCGGCGCTTTGCGGTGATTCTCGGGTCAGGTGGCGGATCGCAGGAGTTTACCGAAGAACAGTACCGATTGTTTTTTCAGCAGG
>QIAI01000607.1 GCA_003224995.1 Acidobacteriota bacterium | reverse complement strand
CGAAATGCAAAGTATGGAGACGCATGACCTTCTGCACCGGGTCGTGCAAAATCAGGCTCAGGTAATTGAAATTCAGGACTTCATGCAATCGGCGACCGAGATCTTGAAATAATTCCGTGAGACTCTGGTGCGAGACGATCGCGCGCGCAACCTCAAGTATCGTGGCGTACTGATGCGCGGGCTGGGAAGGAAAAGCTTTGGGGACCGTGGCCATGGAAACTGTGCGGACAGTTCTCCTTAGAAGGAAGTCTGGCGCCCGCCCCTTGGCGCGCCTTCAGTATATTCCGGCGCCGTCGAAATATCGACACTCGCGCCAGTTCTCCGAGTCTGAAGTAGGATTTTGGACGGCCATTTGTCCCCCGCATCTTCCTGATTGCAAAGCTTGAATGAAGTCAACGTCCGCAGTCTCGATGGCCCTTGCAATGCTTTAGGGTCGGGGACGCTAATGCTGAAGATCATTCGTAGGGAGCAGCCGGCTTCGCTAACCTTCGTTCTCGAAGGTCGGCTTTGTCATCCTTGGACCGCCGAGGCCGAGAGAAGTGCTGTGGGTAGACTTAGCGGGCGTGACCTTCATAGATCGCGCGGGCGAAGAACTCCTGGCTTCCATTCTGGAGCGGGGCACAAAGGTTCGCGTGAGCGGCGTGCTGGTGAGTCATCTGGTCGAAGAGGTTCAGAGGAAAGTGCTGCGATAGATTGAAATTTTCCGAGGTTTGGAATTTCCCGGGGCGCGCCGAGTTCGCATCGCGAACCGGCGCACCATGAGTTCCCCCGCCCTCCCCCAAGTGCAAGGGGTTCCCTCGGGAATTCAAAAGCAGACACTCGCAATCAGCGGTTGTGCATTTCGCGGCGTGCCCGCCGTAAGTGCTTCTTGACGTCATCCCTGCCCATCCCCAAGACCTTCGCAACCTCTGCCAGCGTGTAGCCGTGCAGTTCGGTTAATACGAAAACATCGCGCGATCTGGGTGGAAGCAAAAACGCGTGGAGCATGGTCAACTGAAACAGCCGGTCGGTATTTCCGCCTGGTTGGACGGAATCCACTTCCACGAAATTTCCGTTCGTTTGCCGGCCTCGTTGCATGTTGATGTCCTGCCCCACTCCTATCGTGGGGACACTGCCGATTTCGTTTCACTGTCGTTCAAGATTTTTCGCTACCTTTGTTCTAGCGGCGGCCCGCAGCAGCAGAACCCCACCTCCCGGGCTCATCTCACGGGCGGGCCCGCCCCACTCGGGGATTCTCCTACTTTAGGTGTAAGATATTGCGCACTCCCGCAGTCCGCGAGGCAAGCCGTTGCAATTCCAAGCGTTTGATGCACCCTACGTGGACCGTCTTCGATCCGGGGACCCCCCGACGCAGGAGCACTTTGTCGCTTATTTCACCGAATTGATCCAGCTCAAGCTTCGGGCCCGCCTGCGATCTCCCCAGGCCCTCGAGGATGTTCGCCAGGAGACCTTTGCGCGGGTATTTGCGGCTTTGCAGAGTCCAGGTGGCATCCGCCAACCGGAGCGGCTCGGGGCGTTCGTGAACTCCATTTGCAATAACGTCTTACTGGAACAGTACCGGGCTTCGTCCCGAGCTACGTCCCTCGAAGATGGACCTGCTGAAGAGCTTCCCGATGCGAGCGTAGATGTTTTGCAGACGGTGGCCGACAAGCAAATGGAAGAAAAGGTTCGTGAGATTGTGGCAGAGATGCCGGAGCGCGACCGCCGCATCATTCGCGGGGTTTTTCTCGAAGAGCGCGACAAAGATGAGGTCTGCCGCGATTTCGGCGTCGACCGTGACTATTTGCGCGTCCTGGTCCATAGGGCCAAACAATCCTTCAAGGTCTTGTATCTAAAGAGCCTGGAAGGCCGCTCTCCCGGCCCGGAGGCCGCCGGAAAATTATGAAACGACTTGGTCCCAGCCTTCACTACTTCTTGTACGAGGGGGAGCAGTAGCGATGGACCACAACGAAGCGGTGCGTCTGAAGACGACCGAACGGTATCTGCTGCAAGAGTTGGACCCCGAGCAACTCGAGCAGTTTGAAGAGCATTTCTTTGATTGCCCGGAATGCGCTTTGGACGTCCGCACAACCGCCAAGTTCCTGCAACAGGCGAAACACGTGCTTGCGGAACCCGACCAGCCCGAGCGCAAAAAAACCGCGTCTGCTCGGCAACCGTGGTTTGCGTGGTTGAAGCCGGCATTCGCATTGCCGGTAATGGCTGCCCTGCTGGTGATCATTGGGTACCAGAATCTAGTCACCGTCCCGAACTTGCAGAGTAGCCTTCACCGTCCCCAGGTATTGCCTTGGGCCTCGGTAAACGTGGGGACTTGGGGTGCTGGTGGGCCGGTCGTGACCACTGCTTCGGGAAAAGGTTTTCTGTTGTTTGTCCGCATCCCGCCGGACGGCGCCTATGCCCGCTACACAACGGACTTGTATAACCCAGCGGGCAAGCTAGAATGGTCGCTCAATTTTCCGGCGACCGCCGGCCAGGATCAGTGGCCGCTGCAGGTTCCCGGCGCGGCCTGGCAAGCGGGCACCTACACACTCGTCGTGCAC
>QIAI01000606.1:1891-4143 GCA_003224995.1 Acidobacteriota bacterium | reverse complement strand
GCGGTCTCGCTGGCAATCAGTCTACTGTTTCAAAAGCGAAGCTGGGCCAGCCTACAGGATTTCGAGTTCGTGGTGGAAATGCATTTCATCGGCGAGATAAATCGAAATAGCGCGGGGGTTCTTCGACTCCGTTCGGCTGGCGCCTCACTTCGCTCAGGATGACAACGTTTTGGCAATTGTGCCTGTTCGGCATTCGTGTCTGTTCAGCATTCGTGCCTTTAATGGCTGAGGTCTTAGCCGACGACCACCGACCGACGACTGCTTTTCACGCCTCTATCAGAAACTCCCCGCCCCGCATGATCTGTTGGCCGTCTACCCAGATATCGAATTTCCGTCCGACGACATCAATATGCGTCGAGGAATACCATTGCGCTCCCGTATGTTCCCCATAGGGGTTGCCAAACGCGATATGCACCCCGGGGTACTTTTCGTCCTGTAAAATCTCGCCGATCACATCCTTTAATTCAATGTTGGTCCCAATCGCAAACTCCCCCACCCGGTCGCTGTTCTCATCGGTGTGCGTATAGGCCCAGAAATCGTCGCGCAGCTCGCGATTCGGACTCTCCGCCGACACCAGCCGGTTCTTCTCTATACGAATGGTCAGCGGATTCGCTTTCAAATCCCCAAACTTCGCGCACAGATAATCCCCCACCACGCCATCGATCACGAACGTCCCATTTACCTCGCCGGGCGTGGTAAAAACCTCGCCCCCGGGGAGATTCCCCCATTTGTCGGGGCTGATAATTCCAGAAGTCTTCAACCAGCGATACCCAGGGTTCAGGTCAGCAGTCAGATCCGTTCCCGCTGCCGTCTTCGCACGAATCTGCGAAGCCTTCCCGACCATGTCGACTACTTTCTGGCTGATGCGATCCACCTTGGCGAAGTCCGCCCGCATCCCCTCCAGCATGATGCGCCGGTTGATGTTCACCATGTGCGCGTGCCGGATCTTTCGCCGATTTACTACCTCGGTCATCTGCATCCGCGATTGCAGTTCGTTGCGCTGCACTTTTACGGCAAAGATGCTGACGTCGGTCTGCTCCAGATCGTCAAGAATCTCCTGCGGCAGCTTGGTCAGAGGCCGTTCCGCCAATTCTTCCAGCATAAAGGCGTGATAAGGCGCGCCAACTTGCTCGAGTTCCCGCACCAGAGCGGCAGCGATCTCGATGCTGCCCTCGTCGGTGATGACGGTGACCCGCTCGGAGGGCTGCACGCGCAGACACACTCGCACGGCATTGCGCGCACCCGGCGTGAGTTCAGAATCGAAAGGAATTGTGTTCAGCGGATGATGTGCGTGACTAACTTTGTTCATTACCCTACTTTTTCGGACACGGGAGCGGGCTGCTCGGCTACGCCCACTTCCGTCTCCTCAATGATGAAGTCCACAACTTTCTTCAAATCGGCGGTCTCTTCAAACACGCGAATTTGCCGGTCCGCGCCCGTACCCATTTCCATGATCTTGTGCACGTACTCGATCTCTTCCCGCGATCCCAGTTCATCCACCACATCGTCGACAAACTTCAGGTACTCGAGAATCAGCTCGCGCACCGGAACCTGCGTCTGCTTGCCGAAATCAATCATCTTGCCATTGATCCCGTAGCGCGCCGCCCGCCATTTGTTCTCCATGATGAGCGCCCGCCGGTACAGCCGGAATCCGGTGTTCGCCTCGTAGAGTTTGTAAAGCTTCGCCACGGTGGCCTGGATGAGCGCCGCCAAAGCAATCGTCTCATCCACTCTCATTGGGATGTCGCAAATCCGGAATTCGATGGTATTGAAAAATGGATGCGGCCGGATATCCCACCAGATTTTTTTCGCGTTATCGATGCAACCAGTCTTGATCAAGAGCTTGATGAAGTTTTCATATTCGCCATAACTGGGAAAATAATCGGGAATATTCGTTCGGGGAAACTTGTCAAACACCTTGCAGCGGTACGACTTCAATCCGGTGTTCATGCCCAGCCAGAAGGGCGAATTCGTCGACAACGCCAGAATATGCGGTACGAAATAGCGCGCGTGATTCATCATGTGGATGGCCGTCTCCCGGTCTTCCACTCCAATATGTACATGCAAGCCAAAAATCAAATTTGCCCGGGCTACCAGTTGCATGTCTTCGACAATGTTATGGTAGCGCTCGTCGGGATAAATCTCCTGCACCCGCCAGTCCGCAAAAGGATGCGTCGCCGCTGACGCCAGGCGCAGTCCATTCTCCTTGGCCAGGGTAATCATATCGCGGCGGAGTTTCCGCACCTCGTCCT
>QIAI01000606.1:1227-1857 GCA_003224995.1 Acidobacteriota bacterium | reverse complement strand
CCGCTCCTGCAGGCGCAGCTTGCCCTTTTCAATCATTTCCGCGTGTATATGGGAGCGAAGGTCGCGAGTCACGGGATCTACCGTCTGGTACTCTTCCTCGATCCCGATCGTGAAGGTAGGTTTCATACTGCTCGTCCTGTGACCTGAGGCGCGTGATTAGGCCCCGAAGCGCAACCAGTATAACAACCGTTCCAACTATTCACTGTCATCCTGAGCGAAGTGAGGCGCGAGCCGAACGCAGTCGAAGGACCCCACATCTACAGGCGTTCCCCCGAAAGCACCCAGGCATTTCTGCAATGAGTTGGTTATGTCCTTTTCTGCTCCCTTCGTGGTTGAGCTTTTGATTAAAGAAACTCGCTGGCTACTCACCCTAAGTACCCCGTCGCCGGAGTCGCTTTAGATGCCGTCTTTCGGGCCGTCTTCTTTTTAGGGGCAGCCGCTCCCGTCAAAAAAGCAGCCCAGCGCAACTCCTGAGCTGGATTCTCCCCGCTCAGAGCCTTGGCGACAGCCATTTCCGCCACCGCATTCACCACCCAAGCGAAATTCTCCTGGCCCACCGAATTCACATCCGCATCCGGCGCCGGATTCATAAAGTCGATCGCATACGGCACGCCGCCTTCCACCGCGAAC
>QIAI01000606.1:495-1180 GCA_003224995.1 Acidobacteriota bacterium | reverse complement strand
CGTAGCGCTCGTGAAATGGAGCTTTCGGGTCATAGCGCATGATGTGCACTTTTTCCTGCCCGATCACGTAGCAGCGGAAATATTCCTCAAACTCCACCCCGCGCTGCAGTGTCATGCACAAGGTCCCGGTCTCGTTGTAGGCCTTGAAAAATTCGTCCGGCGAGTGCAGCTTGTACACGTTCTTCCACCCGCCGCCATCAAAGGGCTTCAAAAACGCCGGCCACCCCACATACGCAAACACTTCATCCCAGTTGAGCGGGAATGTCAGATTTCGCATCGATTGGTCGGTGGTCCCCGGCGGATGCTGATTGTGTGGCAACAGCACGGTGGGAGGAATCGCTACCCCCAATTTCTGCGCCATGGCATAGTTGAAGAACTTGTCATCCGCCGTCCACCAGAATGGATTGTTGATCACCACCGTGCCATGCAATGCCGCATTCTTCAAGTACGCTCGATAAAAAGAAATATCCTGCGAGATGCGATCGATGATCACGTCATATTTCCTGGGCTGATCCATCCGCACGCCGCCCACCTGCACGAACTCTGCCGTGACGCCCTCCACTCCCATGGAGTTGATTTTCTCCACCACAGCTGGCGGAAAGGTATTTTCCATTCCAAACACAATGCCGATCTTTTTCATGACGTCCACTCCGCAAAAGTCTTGTCTACTGAAGCGCCCGAGATC
>QIAI01000606.1:0-488 GCA_003224995.1 Acidobacteriota bacterium | reverse complement strand
CAGCCAGAATGGCCAGTCATGCTCCGTATGATCGCCCCAGACATCCAGCCAGTTCGGCACGGCCTTGTCCTTCAGCAAGCCCGACAGCTTCACGTTCTGGTCCAGGCAGATATCCCATTCGCCCGCAGCCAAAACAATTTCCATCTGACGGTAACGGCTCAAATACCAATCATCCTGCATGTTCTGCAGATAATCCTGCGGGCAATTGAAGTAAGCGTCATCGTCGTAATATCCATCGAGAAACTGGTGAATATCGAAGGCTCCACTCATGCTGACACAATGGCTCACCACGTCAGGATGCTTGAGAGCAAAATTCACAGCGTGATACCCGCCGAAACTGCAGCCGGTTACGGTCAGTCGCGAGGACTGGTTCCGCCAGCGCAAGTAGGGAAGCAGTTCATGCAGAACGTAACGCTCAAATTGCAGGTGTCGCAGGATCCGAATCCTGGGATGTGCCGACTTGTTGTACCAGCTCTCGGTATCGATCG
>QIAI01000605.1:539-2658 GCA_003224995.1 Acidobacteriota bacterium | reverse complement strand
ACGGTTTGCCGTTGAGCGCCGGCTTTCAGCCCCAGCGAGCCTACTTGAGCACCTCGGAGAAAAATGGGCCCGGTCATCAGTCGCCGGGATACATTAGCGGGACCGTTTTCGATCAGTCGGGAGCAGTCAACCCCGGAGCCGAGGTGCGTCTTATCGACGAGGGCCGAGCTTTAAGCCAAGAGGTCGAGTCCGGCAGCAATGGACAATTTCTGTTTGCCAATGTCGCCCTGGGACCTTTTCTTCTGACAGTTACGTCTGCCGGCTTCGCAACGCGAGAATTCTCTGCTGCTCTGCGCCCCGGAGAACACTATCTGGTCCCTCCAATCATTCTGGCCGTAGCGACGGCCGTCACTGAAGTGCATGTAAAGGACAGTCCGCTTACCCCCGTCCAAGTGGCGGACATGCAGATTAAAGAACAGGAGAAGCAACGCGTACTGGGTCTCTTTCCGAATTTCTACGTGAGCTACGGCCGCGACGCGCTCCCTATCAACACAAAGCAGAAGTTCAGGCTTGCCTGGAAGACAACGACGGATCCCTTCACCGTTGTGGGAGTTGCCGCGCTGGCTGGAGTTGAGCAGGCGACGAACACTTTCGAGGGATATGGGCAAGGTGCGCAAGGCTACTTCAAGCGCCTGGGTGCGTCCTACGCTGACGCGGTCACCGGCACCTTTGTTGGGAGCGCCATGCTACCGTCGCTGCTGAAACAGGATCCGCGCTATTTCTACAAAGGAACCGGTAGTACTCGTTCACGGCTGCTCTACGCGCTCGCCAGCCCTGTGATTTGTAAGGGTGACAATATGCGCTGGCAGCCGAATTATTCAAATGTAGCCGGATCCTTTGCCTCAGCCGGCATCTCATATCTCTACTATCCCCGAAGCGATCGCAGCGGCGCCGGACTGATGGTACAGAACTCATTGATCAGGCTCGGTGAAATTGCGTTTGAGGGCGTGCTTCAGGAGTTCGTCATTCGACGATTGACACCACACCTTCGAAACCGTGCATCCACCGGCCCTCAGGTATCGGAGCAGGGGCTGGCTGCCCGAACCGCTGATTGACAATTTCCGGCGGAGTCAAGGGGGCAAGAGACACGGTGAGACTCCGCCATGAAAAAGCCGCGTGCAATGTGATTCCCGCGGGAACTCTGCGATACCGCTGTTCCCCTCATGGGGAACTGCATACTGTTGTAGTCATATTGCTCATCGTGACGCTAGGCTTTCCCACTCGCCTGGGAATAGCGCACGCCCAGGACGTCTGGTCAGTTGTAGACGTCGATCATGGCCGCGCTGGATCGGTTGAAGACCCATGCCAGGATCTCTTGACACTTCCCGCCTTGAGGGACGCTCTACACCTGGTCTGCTCAAGAAAGCGGCTTGAAACTGCAAATTACCACGTCCAGAAAGCCATCATTCTTGGATTCGTTGGTGGCTTCGTTAAACGGGATGACGTGAAGCACCCTGAAGTCTTGTTCGCGACGTATCTCCGGAGCCGATATGGATCTGCAGTTCACGTCGAAGTATTCGGAAATCACGAAGAAAAGAAAGCGGTAGAGGATACGATTCTGCTCTTGGATACGAACAAGGACGGCATTTTGACTGCCGCCGAGAAAGAACAAGTGAAGATCATTCTCTACGGACACAGTTGGGGCGCTTCGCAGACGCTAATCTTCGCAAGAGAATTGCAACGACGCGGAATCCCTGTGTCACTGACCATCCAGATCGACAGCGTGAAGAAATTCGGACAAGACGATCGCACGGTTCCTGGCAACGTGGCGAAAGCAGTGAATTTTTATCAAGGAAAAGGTCTCACGCGCGGGCAACCGCTGATCGTTGCAGCTGATGCGGGGCGAACCAAAATCTTGGGCAACTTTCACATGAAATACGAAAACCATCAAGTCAATTGCGACAACTATCAATGGTTTTCCCGGGTTTTCAACAAACCTCACCACCAAATTGAGAACGACCCCCAAGTCTGGGGTCAGATTGCATCTTTCATTGACTCGGAACTATTGAGAATAGGTGCTGGGACTCAAACTGCATGGTCTTCAGAGTCATCTCTTTTGAAATAGATATCACGAGCAGCCCAAGGTATCGAAAAACTGATCCGCGCCGGGGCTCAGCGC
>QIAI01000605.1:0-449 GCA_003224995.1 Acidobacteriota bacterium | reverse complement strand
CATCATCGCGATGGCACACAGCCTCATCGTGATCGGCTATCACTTGCAGAAGAACCAGAGCAACTACGAGGATCTTGGCGGAAATTATTTCGACCCCATCCAGTCCGACAGTCTAAAGCGGTACTCTTGGTGAAGCGGCTCCAGCAACTCAGAAACAAAGTAACTTTAGAGCCGATGGAAGCTGCCTAACCGACTGCGTCCCACAACGGTTTTTCGAAGGCGAATGCCGATCTTCGACGAGATGTGTTAGGTACGCAAGTTAGCGTGTTGCTGCATCGTGTGTGGGTGAGCGGCCGGAGCGTTTCACACCCTGTCACTTTAGGCCGAAGGTCCAACTGAGGCCTGAGCTGGTTCCGTAGTCACTGCCCGCAAAGCCTGGCGGTGATCGGTTGTCCCAGTTCCCGTAAAAGGACACATTCCACTTGAGATTGCTGACGATCTTGATGTAG
>QIAI01000604.1:1373-2661 GCA_003224995.1 Acidobacteriota bacterium | reverse complement strand
AGACATATAAAGCAAGTATAGCGCGGACTCGCGACTCCTGATCGCCTTGCATTAACGTAATGACCACGGTCTTTGGTCTGCGGCTACATCGCCTGGGTAGGTTGGTGAACTGGGAACTCTTCTCGGTCACAAATTCGATTGGAATCTGAAACGCTCCATCCTCCACCGTGACTTCGCCGGACTCTCCCCGCTTTCCTTTCGGGTAGAGAAGCTGCACACGAACCTTGGAATCGACCGTCGCATTCTCGACTCGTCCCTTGATTAGAACGGCCTGCACCGGGCATTGCGCGCCGGCGGAGATACAGATTACAAACGCGAGACACACGACGTGCAGCAAGGTCTTAGCCGACTCGGGACGCATATCGACCTCCACTAGAAACGACATTCACCGCAGCGAGTTAGTGTGAAGCTGAATTCCGGAAGCCGAGAGCCCAAGAGCATTTTTGCACAAACTATTCACTCCGTCCTCTCGAAGCGTTAAGATGCACGGAAGGCGATTCGGAGGGACGATGAGCAACGAAATCTCTCGCAGACAGTTTCTGGAGAACGTTGGAGTGGGCGCTGCGGCAGGTACCGGTCTTCCCGCAACCGATCTCATTCCGAAACGGACGCTGGGACGGACCGGTGTCAAGGTTTCAATCCTTGCGTTCGGCTGCGGCAGCCGCTTCCTTATGTACAAGGACGAAGACAGCGCCTCCGCCATCCTCAATCGTGCGATCGATTCGGGAATCACCTATCTCGATACGGCGTACTCTTATGGCGATGGCCAGAGCGAGACCCGCGTGGGCAAGATTATGGCGACACGCCGCAAGGAAGTGTGGCTGGCGACGAAGATCCCCGATCGCACTCGCGACGAATTCCTCCGCCGGTTGGAAGGCAGCCTCAAGCGTCTGCAGACCGACCATGTGGATCTGGTCCACATTCACGGCCTCGGCCAGGCCGACGATCTGGCCAAAATCGAAGCGCCCAACGGCGCGCTCAAAGGGTTGATGGAAGCGCGCGAACAGAAGATGGCACGCTTCGCCGGCATGACCAGTCACACCAACGGCGAGGTCATGGCCGAAGCCATCAAGCGCCACGATCTTGACTGCGTGCAGATGGCTTTGAACGCCTCCCGCAATGGACGATTCGAAGAACTGGCGCTTCCCGCGGCCAATGCCAAAAGTCTGGGCGTGATCGCGATGAAAGTCACGGGCCAGGAGTTTCTCGTCGGGGAGGGGGCAGGAAAGGCGGACATGGCTTCGCTGCTGCGCTATTCGATAAGCCTGCCAGTCACCGCTGCGGTCGT
>QIAI01000604.1:0-1360 GCA_003224995.1 Acidobacteriota bacterium | reverse complement strand
CCTTTTCGCCGCTGACTGATCCGGAGAAAGAGCGTCTTCGCGAGCAACTCAAGCCCGCCCGCGAGGGACTCGAGAAACGCCTGGTCGGTCATGTGGACGGCCCGACAGGAAATCCCGAAATATTCCTGGCTTAGCGTTTCATACGGCTGTTCTCACGTGCGGCGTGCTCGGTTTCAACTCTTGCTTCTCGGACCATCTCCCGCTCGTCAACGTCGAACCGGACGCGGTGTGCGTTTCGGACCGCGATGTTGAGAGCGCGGAGGATGAGCTCACCGCGCTTGACGTCGAGCTGGTTGCCCAGCAACGTGCTGATGAGTTCCACGACCGAAGCTTGGATGGCGGCTTCGTTCTCGATGAGGGCCATGGGATCAATGCGGGAGCGTGGCGGAGTGCGGACGCCGCGAACCATGATGTCCTTGACGAGCCTCCGTGGTTGTTGTCTGAATCAACGTCCCCGTTGAGTTCAGCCTCTTTTGCACCACGCGCTCCTCCAGGACTTAGCATTCAAACAACTCGCCCAGAGTCCGTGCGGTCAGGGAATACCGCCCTTATCGCAATCCGTCAGGACTGTTTGCTCAATTCACAGTTCCGGAATCACCTGACTAACTGCCATTCGGAAGCGACTAACGCTCTTGGGATAGCCGGGCTCGCGAAAATATTCACTTGACCCCCGGGGGTCGTGCTGCCGTTCAATATATTGCATTCCCATATATGGACCCGAGACTGTCACAGACGGAGTGGAAGAAAGGCAGCGCCGAGATGTTGATTCTTTCGCTCATTGAAGCACGCCCTCGTCACGGCTATGAAATCAGTAAGCTCATTGAGCAACGCTCTGGCGGCGCGGTCCGCTTCTATGTTGCGTCGCTCTACCCGCTACTCTATCGCCTCGAACGTCGGGGCTGGATACAGGGGCGCTGGGTCGAAAAAAGCGGCCAGCGTCGCCGGCGGTACTATCGACTCACGCGGCAGGGCCGCAGAGTTCTCGCTTCGCAGCTTCAGGGCTGGCGCGAATTTGTCGCCGGCATCAACCGCATCACGGAGGCTGAAAATGCCTGACTGGAGGGCAGAAATTCTGCGCAGAGTTGCTCGGTTAAACCTAGTTCCGACGCGTGAAGCCGAGATCGTCGATGAGCTTTCGCAGCACCTTGAAGATCGTTATCAGGACCTTCTAGCCAGCGGCCAATCAGAAGATGCCGCATTCCGTACTTCACTCGACGAACTAAGAGGCGAGGACCTGCTCGCCAGCGGACTTAAGCCGGTCGAAAAGGCTTTTTATCGCGAGCCGATTGTGCCGGGAAAGGCGGGTAGGAATTTTTTCGAGAGTATCCCTTACGATGTTCGCTATGCCCTTCGCATGTTA
>QIAI01000592.1 GCA_003224995.1 Acidobacteriota bacterium | reverse complement strand
TCACTTATGGCGCGGTGGTTCCGCGCGCCCTGCAGGCCGCGCAGCGGTTGGAACGCGAGCATGGAGTGAAGGTCGAGCTGATTGATTTGCGGACGCTCAATCCTTTTGATTGGGAGACGATTGCCGCGTCGGTGACGAAGACCAATCGCGCGCTGGTGGCCTACGAAGATTCTCTAAGCTGGGGATACGGCGCGGAAATCGCGGCGCGCATCGCCGACAAGCTCTTTCCGCAGCTCGATGCTCCGGTACGGCGGGTGGCAGCGATGGATTCTGGAAGACGCGATTTTGCCGCAGGCGAATGATTTATTCCGCGGGATGAAGGAATTGGCGGAGTACTAGGAATGGGTCGTCGGTCGTTGGTCGTTGGCAAAGCGGGAAGCCTTCCACAGCTTTTTCGTCTCGAAAAAGCTAACCACAAAGGACACGAAGGTTGCACGAAGGGCTTCTCTAACAACCCATGCAATGATGCAGCGACGGGCGTCCTCGCCCGTCCGGCGTTGAACAAGACTTTCCAGAGAATCCTAGTTTGTTAGATCCGAAAGCCTTCGCTGCCGTGGTCCAAGACCATATACTTTAGAAAACCCAGACGAAAACAAGGCTGCACACGAAGCGGGAAATCTCAGCGGTGAGCCTTCGTGGAAACTTCGCGTCCTTTGTGGTGGCTTTTGGTTGCGTCGGGCGGGCTCAGGAGAGTTTGTTACTGCCGCATGGTTGACCGCGGGGTGGCTGCGATGACCAGGTTCAGGGGCGAGCTTCCGCTGATGGTTGTGCTCATAGCTTCGGTGGGATCGCCCGCGAGAGCGAAAGTGAAGGTTGCGTTGAGCGTCTTGGATTGGGCGCGAGACGCGAATCGCCATTTCTTCAGCGCGCCGGTTACGGCCTCGGCAAACACAGGGTCGCCGGATTCAATCGTCACCCGGGCTCCCGCTGAACCTTCCACCAGCAGTTTGGCAGTCACGGTGCCCTGCTTGCGGGCTTGCCTCGCCGCCGGCGGGTAGGCCGGCGCGACGAAGAATTTCAGATCCGCGTCCGCACACGGCTGGGTGGCAGGAACGGCGTCCGCATCCATCGAAGGCTCTTCGTTCTCTCCGGAATTTTTTTCCAGATGGCAATTGCAGGTGTTCTTGGGATCACATACGTAGTGCATCCCGGCAGGAGGCGCGGCATGGTCGCAGGTGCGATTCTGAATCTGAAAAGGAAAGCTCGCCAGCAGCACCATGGTGAACCCATAAAGTTTCAACATCTCGCCTCCTGAAGTTCGCCGGAATGCGTTTCGAATCGGCGACAACGAAATTTGCTAGCAGCATGAACCATCCTGCGAATGAACCATCCTAGTGTGATGTCCCAGAAATAAATAGCATAAGGAAAATCCTGAGTGAAGAGAAAACGCAAGGTCCCTCCACTCCGCTTCGCTCCGGTCGGGATGACAGACCTATGCTGATGACAGACCTATGCTGATGACAGACCTATGCTGATGACAGACCTATGCTGATGACAGACCTATGCTGATGACAGACCTATGCTGATGACAGACTTATGCCGCGAATTTGCGGGACAGGACACTAGATATAGAACGAGGAATGCGGCATTGCTTGCGTGGCTGCGGGTTTCAAGCACATGTTTTCGGATCTCCCACTGGCGAACGGTTTCCTAAGCAGAAAAGTAAAGAGGCTGCCCGTAAGCAGCCTCTCTGATTTGGTTCCTGCGGCCAGTTTAGTCCTCAGGAAGTTGCAGTACGTAGGCTCCGCGGCCGTGAGTGGCGGCGTAGAGTACGCGTGCTGAGGTGGAAATCGACAGCCCGGGGACTTCTACCTTGGGCATGCCGCGTCCCGCGGTTTGCCACATGGTCCTGCCTCGCGGCAGGCGAAGGACGCCAAAGTCGTTCGCCGCGTAGAGATCGCCGGTAACATCGTCCCGCACCAGCGCGGTGACAGGAATGTCTCCCAGATTGCCATCCAGGCTGGTCCACACCGCGGTACCCGCGATGGGATCATAGGTCACGTCGAAGACGTGGCCGGGTTGCGATGGCGTTCTGGCACTGTAGCCCGAATACGAGATCCAGGCGTGATTGGGATTCCTCGGGTCGACGTAGATGCTGCTGATGAATCGACCGGGGGAGTTGGGATCCAGAGAATCGAGACGGGTGAAGGTAACC
>QIAI01000024.1:1788-13346 GCA_003224995.1 Acidobacteriota bacterium | reverse complement strand
CAATCCCGATATTCCGAACAGACCTGTCGAATCGAAATCCATCGGAGAATAGGTTTGGGTTGGATCGGAGTTGCCGGTGCCGTGGTAGCCCAGGAAGCAGCAGTTGTTCAGGTTGGTGGGATCGCCATCAGAGAGCACCGCGTTATAGAGGAGGAAAACCGGGAACGTGCCGTGATTGACGCCGTGCGGAGCCAAACCAGGAAGAACCACGTTATTGAGCCAAAGGTCAAAGAGGTTCACGTCCACGATCGCCATGGGCGCGCAGATTGCCGGCGGGCCAAGCGAGGTAGTCGCGAGCGCCAGGCCGCTGGTCGCAGGCACGTCCAGCGCGAAGGGGCTGAAATTGGTGATGGGGCCGAGGGTGACGTGATAGTCCTCGCGGTCGATGACTTTCCAGAAATTGGCGCGCTGGAACGCATCCGTGGTTTGCGTGCGGCCCACATCAGTGCCACCGTAATTGAAATCGGCAGCCTGAAAGATGGGTGACTGCTGGAATAAGCGGAGCGGGTTGTTGTTTCGCGAACCCAGACAGGCGTGATCGGGCACGGTGGGATTAAAGGTCGTGTTCCCCGGAGTGGTCGCGAGAATGCCGCCCGCACCCACGGAGGTTGCGACCGTGTGGGTCTTGAAGATGATGGGAATGATTTGCGTCGCGACGCGGGTATTTCCGGAACCCTCGTCGAAGGGATTGGTGCCGACCATCACGCCGCTGTAGTCGTTGCCGTCACGGCTGGACTGCACGTGAAACGTCCAAAGTGGAAGGCCCGGAGTGGCGGCGGGGGCCGAGGCTAGGGGAGCAGCCGTGGCATTGGCGCCGCTGGGAGCACTTTTGAATTTGTATTTGGCGGTGAGTCGAGCTCGGGGTGCGGTGGCTTGCGCTTGGGCGAAAATCGTGGTCAAGGCGATGCAGACCAGAACGGGCACAGAAAAAGAGAGGGACTTCTGGAACTTCATGCGTGATCCTCCATGCGAAATACGAAACAGAAGACATTCAAGGTAGGCAACTGGCGCGGGATTCTATGTGAAAGGGAGATGAAGGTTCAACTTTTCTTTGCGGAATTTTCGTCGAATCGCGCACTGGGCGCGGCTTTCAAGGAAAGGAGAACCGGCGGTCGGTAATTGCAAAGCCAGTATCCGTTTGAAGATGCGAGACTTAGATGTATCGTGGAACGACGTAATCGCGGAAAGTCGTACCGCAAAGTTTGGTGTGGCAAACCCTACACAACAACCCAGCACAAAACGTTATGGAGAGAAAAGCTAGGACGTGCCGAAACGCGCGCCACCGCGTCCGCGGCGAATCGCATCGAGCGAGATTGGTCCAGCGCCGAAGAAAATCAGGGCAAATGCGATGGCGCACAGCGCGAGCGGAAACTCGTAGCCGCCATTGCCCATGAAGCCGTGCTTCCAATGCACCTTCGCGATGGCCACACACAAATCAATGAAGATGGCGATGGAAAAGCAGCGAGTGAGCAAGCCCAGGATCACGAAAATCCCGCCCACGAATTCGACGAAGGCGGAGACATAACCCAGCCATGCAGGGATGCCAAGGCTAGAGACGAAACCACTGAAGTCATGCAGGTGACCGAATACCTTGTGAGAGCCATGGCCAATCATCACCGCGCCCAGGACAACGCGCACGAAATAAAAGAGTACCGCAATACCAAGGCAAGAGACGTGAGTAAGTGGATCACCGGAGTCCACGAATATTGGCGGATACAGCTGACTTCCTGGAAGAAAAAACAACGCCGACGAATGACTCAAAAGCGAAGGATGGGGCCGAAGGTAATGCGCAGGTTGTTGTGCCCGCCGTGGTTGAAGTAAATTTCGTCTCCGAACTCAAGCCGCAGCCCGACTGGACCCAGACTCGCTTCCACGCCAGCTCCTGGATATATAGCGAAATTCAAGCTGGAACTCCGAATGCCTAATACTGTGCTCACAACCTCGCTGAGGGGCAGCAGGCTGGGGCTGAGACGGAAATCAACGAAGCCGGCTTTCATCGTAGCGAATGGGCGAAATCCACCTTTGGCGGGCTGAAGCGCGGGACCGAACAGGCCGTGAGTGACGCCGATGGAAGTGCGTTCGACGGCGGCGATATCGCCACTCGTAATGTTGCGGAAGGTTTCGTCGAAATTGATTCCGTAGTCGTAAGCCAGTTCTCCTTCCATCATAACGTTGCGGTGGATGCGGTAGCCGAAGCGGCCGCCCAGGCCGAAGTTGTCGGTCTTGGTCTGCGAGATGCCGAGGTAATCGAGAAATACGCCGGCTTCGACACGCTTCTGTGCGAACAAGCAGGAAGAACTGACGCACAACGTAAGTGCCACTACAATGAGAGCAAATTTTCGCATGCGCCACCGTCTCCCGAAAGCAAGTAGAGCTGGGATGCGAGGAAGCCATCCGCAGTTGGCAAATTCGTTTCGCGCCAAAGAAAGCGGCCGGAATGCAGGTCTGGAATGGGCCTCGGCCGCAGAGGCCACACGCTAAGACGGTTTTCGCGAGGTCTGCGGCCTGAAAGGAATTACCTGAGGCGCTAAAGCGCCGACGTCTTTTCCACCTTACGCGGCACGAGTAAACTCGTGCCCTTCCCAAGAGGCACCATTACTGGTGCTCTTCCCACTCGGCACGAGTAAACTCTTCCCACGCTTTTCCCAATCTGTTTCTTGTTCTGCAAACTGCCAGAGCGAGAGCTATTGGATTGCGTACTGGATGTGGATGCCACGCTTTTCCATTTCGTGGAGAAACAGATCCGCGGGAACGTCGCGCTCCTGCAGGACGCCGCCTCGTTTGCTGATCGCGCCTGAAGCGAGCATCTGGACCACGATCGATGCGGGAAATGCGGTGGTGCGCATCATCGCGCTCATGTCGGTTTTCGGATCGTAGTGGTCGACCAGCGTGAAGGTAGCAACCCGGCCTTGCAGGCGTCCGCCAAGCAGTCCGCGCACCCCGGGGGTGCGCACCGATTCGTGAGCTTCCAGGCGCATGATGCACACGTCGGCTCCCTTGCTGGCAAATTTCCCTTCAAAGATTTTCGACATCACAGAGCGCGGCGCAATTTCCGCCTTGCCGATTTTCATCTTTTCGCTGGAGAACAGGCCAAGCGCTTTGAGCTCGCATAAGAGGTCGTAGTGGCCGGGATAACGCAGCGTTTTTTCGAAACATTCTCCTACCCGACCTTCGAAGCTTTCGGGAAGGGTGGAGGTTCCGCCGGAGGTGTGAAAGGCAATCAGCGGGGCGAATCCCGACATGTGAAATTCTTCCGGTTCGGTCAGGGCCTCAATGGTGAGGAGCTTGCCCTTGCGAAGGATGCGCGCCGGCTCGACATATTCATTGATCAGGCCTTCTACGGAAAAGACGAGCTGGTAATGAAAGGGCGGCATGGGTTTCTCGGGCAAGCCGCCGACGTAAAGTTTGAGAGCGTCGGCCCGGCCGTCCAGCCGTTTCACCAGTTCTCCGCCTAACACCGAAGCCATGCCCGGGGACAAGCCGCAATCGGGAGCGATCGCGACCCCTCGCTTTTCTGCTTTGTGGGAGAGCGCGAGTTCCTGGCGCACGACCGTATTGTTTCCACCCAGGTCGGCAAAGTGGCAACCGGCTTCAATCGCGGCCTGGGCCAGAGCAAGATTCAGGAAGTAGGGAACTGCAGAGAGCGCAGCTTTGTGGCCCTGCATCACGCGCGCGGCGGATTGTTGATCGGAAGCGTCGAGCCAGACCGCCTTCACCTTTTTGCCGCCGTGAATGTGGTTGATGCGCGCCGCCACCTCGCGCGCGCGTTTGATATTGGCGTCTGCCAGCGTGACCGACATAATGTCGGGCTGACGAGCCATGTCGTAGGCGGCGGCCGATCCCATCATGCCGGAGCCGATCACGAGAAGTTTCATAGCGTGCGTTCCTTACGAGTGAACTGAAAACGAAGAAAGCAACTTTTCACAGTAGCAATCTGGGAAGAAGAAGGATGTGAGGCAGCGCACATCAATTTGGGAGGCGCCTCACGCACGGCCTTCGTGTCGTTTCGCTTAAGTTCTTTTCACCACAGCGACACAGAGTCACGGAGAAAGGCAAAACCTTAAAACGCAGAGGGCGCGAGAAAGGCAAGCTTCACCACGAAGAGCACGAAGGTTGCACGAAGGTTGAATCGAAGCCTTTGTGAATCCTTCGTGTCCTTGGTGGTTGCTTTTGTTTGTGACTCGGACACTGAAAAAGCGTACCCACAAAGGCCACGAAGGTTGTACGAAGGATTGAATCGAAGCCTTCGTGAATACTTGGTCTCCTAAGTGGTTCCTTTTGCTTGTGGTCGCTGCCGGATTTTGGCCGGGATTTGGCGCGGCTGTAGCGCTTTGAAGGCGTTTCTGAGGGCAGGTAAGGGGCTCGTGGGAGCGCTTGGGAGGGGCTAGGGGGAACGCAGCTTTTCCTAGTGTTTTCATGGACTTTCCGTTTGTCCTACTACCTTCGTACCGTCGTTAGTACTTTGGTTATGCGTTCGGCGTTCCGGGCCGGCTTGGGACGTAAGCACTACTTCCTGCAGTAGTCACTACTAAGTTAATCACAATATGTAGCACTCCTACGCAAGTACACTAAAGTAATTTTCCAGGAAAACGGTACAAAACACGGCAAAACGCGGAGATTTGGCATGACTTCATGTTTTTCGGGGTTGAGATATGCTCTGCACACCGAAATCCGCTCGAACACGAATTGGAACGAGCGATTTCCTCCCCAGCGTGCTCTGGTTGCCGGAGACACCGGTAGCGAAGGGCTTGGATTCTGTGGAAGGGATATGAACTCTATGGCCGACTCGCGAGAAGTGATGAACATACGCCAGGCTTCGCAGTACCTGGGGGTCAGTCCGGACACGCTGTACAAGTACGTCAATGAGCAGAAGATTCCGGCCTTCAAACTAGGGAACCGCTGGCGTTTCAAGAAGTCAAAGCTGGACCAGTGGATGGAAGAGAAGTCGAACGAAACCGAAGTTCGGACGAAACGGAAACCGAAGGCAGCGGCGGCCATGAAAGCTGCCGGAGCACAGTAGCCAGAAATGGCCGGGGGCAGAGTGCCCTCGGGACAGCCGGCAGATGCCGGCGCTACAAAAAAGCCGGCAGTAGGCCGGCGAAGACAAAGGCGGGCACATGTTTGGATTCGGGGCGAAGACGATTGTAGGCCTGGATGTGGGCTCCTCCAGCATTAAGGCGGTGGAGTTGAAGCGCAAAGGGCGCGATATCGAGGTGGCACATCTCGGGCTCGAGCCGTTGGCTCCAGATATCGTGGTCGATTCCATGATCGTGGACTCGGGCACGGTGTCGAGCGCGATCTCGAAGCTGTTCACCGATCACGAAATCAAGGCCAAGAATGTGGCCACCGCGGTGAGCGGGCACTCGGTGATCGTGAAGAAGATCTCGCTGCCTTCGATGAGCGACCAGGAACTGGCCGAAACTATCCAGAAGGAAGCCGCGCAGCACATTCCCTTCGATCTGGGCGATGTGAACCTGGATTACCAGATCCTGTCCGAAGATGCGGGTAACCCGCAGATGGACGTGTTACTGGTTGCCGTGAAGAAGGACAAGATTCTGAACTACACCAACGTACTCTCGATGGCAGGGCGTACCCCAGCTATCGTGGATATCGATGCTCTGGCCCTGCAGAACTGCTACGAGTACAACTACGAGCCCGCACCGGGGCAGGTGGTGGCGCTTTTGAACCTGGGCGCCAGCGTCATGAACATCAACATCGTGAAGGGTACGACGCCGCTGTTCCCGCGCGACGTCAGCGTGGGCGGGCATCAGTACACCGATTCGCTGCAGAAGGAACTGGATCTGAGTTTCGACGACGCAGAAGCGTTGAAGCTGGGCAAGAAAGTGGGTACGGTCAGCGAAGACGCGAAGACGCCGATCCTGCAGCAGGTGACCGAAATCATCGTGCTGGAAATCCAGAAGACGTTCGACTTCTTCCGGGCCAGCGCGGCGGGCGAGCACATCGAGAAGATTTACCTGGCGGGCGGGTCGTCGAAAGTGCCGGGACTGGTGGAAGGGTTGCGGCAGGAGTTTTCGATGCCGGTGGAATTGTTCAACCCGTTCCAGCGGATCGCGCCTCCGGTCGAAGGAATGGGAGCGGAACTGATCGAGCAGAACGCGGGCCAGCTAGCAGTAGCGGTGGGCTTGGCTTTGAGGAGTTTTAGCGACCTATGATTCGAATCAACCTGCTGGAAGCACCGAAACCGAAGAACAAGCGCTCGGCGATGCCGTCGATGCCGATCATGGAAGTCGGCGATGTCGGCTCCCCGCGGCTGAAGGTCCTGTTGGCCTTCGGACTGGCGGCGGCCTTCAATCTTTACACCTGGTACCACATCGACGCGCAGAAGAAAGACATTGCGCAGAAGATGGTGCAAGCCGAGCAGAAGAATCGCGAGCTGGCCGACGTGAAGCAGCGTTACATGGCGCGCCAGCACGAAGCGGAGAACTACAAGCGCCGCGTGGATGTGATCGACCAGTTGCGCAACAACCAGACCGGCCCGGTCAACCTGATGGCGATGGTGGGCGAAACCGTGAACAACACCGAGGCGGTCTGGCTGAACAACATGAAGGACCAGGGCACGAGCGTGGACATTGAGGGCATGGCGCTCAGCTCCGACGCGGTCGCCAACCTGATCTCGAATCTGCAGAAGACGGGATATTTCCGCAATGTGGAGATCAAGGAAAGCATCCAGGACGAAACCGTGAAAGATATGCAGGCGTTTCAGTTCACGCTGACGTGTGAGAAGAGCAAGTCCTAAAGGCAGGCAACCATTATGGCGAATTTCGGGGAAATGTCGGGCCTCAAGCAGTGGGCAGTCGTAGTCGGCGGAGCGGTTCTGGTCACGGCGGGTTTGTATTTCACCGTGTTCAAGAGCGCGCGCGACCAGAATGCGGCGGCACAGCAAAGCCTTGAAGCCAAGCAGAAGGAAAACAGGGAGTTGGAGGCCTACCGGCCCAAGCTGGCGGATATTGAGCGGCAGCTGGCCAGCCTGAAGCAGCAGCTCGACATCGAGCGGCGCATCGTGCCGGATGAGAAAGAAGTCGATGGCTTCATGCGCATGATGGATGCGGAAGCGGTCAAGGCGGGCATTGAGCTGCGGCGCTACACCGCCAAGCCGGTTGCGCAAAAAGAGTTCTACACCGAAGTGCCGTTCGACGTGGAGTTAGACGGTCCGTACTACTCGATGCTGAATTTCTTCGATCGGGTGGGCAAGCTGGAGCGGATTGTGAACATGTCGGGGCTGCTGGTGGCATCGACGCGCAAGCCGGCGGATGCGAAGACGAAAAAGACCTATCAGTACGCCCCCAACGAGAGCGTGGTGGCGACGTGCACGGCGACCACATTCTTCAGCCACGATATGGATCCTGCCGGGATGGCGAAGCCCGGACAGCCTCCGGTGAAAAGGTAGATAACTTTATGAAGCTGACGACTGGCATCGTTGCACTGGCACTTACCGCGGGCACTGCCTGGGCGCAGAATCCCGTGATTATTCAAAACACCAAGAACGCACTCGACCAGGTGCAGCAGCAGAAGACCGCAGCCAGCAACACGGCGCTGCAGGGTACTCCTGGTAAGCCCTCGGGAGCAGTTCCGGCCAAGCCGGGTGCTGCAACTCCCGCGAAGGCGACGGCAGCTCCTACGAAAGCTCCGGCCGTGATTCCGGCGAAGGCAACGGCAGCCCCTGCGAAGGCTCCAGTTCTGGTTCCGGCAAAGGCAACGGCGGCTCCTGCGAAGGCTCCGGCCGTGGTTCCGGCAAAGGCGGCGGTCCAGGCGGCGAAGCCACAAGTGGTGCCGGCGAAAGCGACGACGGGTCCTGCGAAGAGCGCGACGGCTGCAAAGCCATCCGCTCCGGCGACTGCACCCTCGGCGACAAAGGCGCAGCCTGCGCCCAAGACGGCCAGCAAGCCGCAGAGTCCGATGTCGCCCAAAGTCGAGAAGCCGGGTGCGAAGCCGGAAGTCAAAGTTGCGGTTAAGCCCGAGGTCAAGGTAACGCCGAAGGTTGCGCCGAAGAGCGCGCCCAAAACCGCGGCTGCGGCCAAGCCGAACCCTGAATCAGTCAGCACAGCGGAGACGGCGAAGTCGGAAAAATCTGAAGACAAGAAGTACTCGATGACGGGCAAGCGCGATCCCTTCCTCAGCCCGGTGGTAAACCGGCAAGGGGGATCGGGTTGCAGCACGGGGAAGAAGTGCCTGGACATCGAGCAGATCGCCTTGCACGGCGTGATCAAGTCCGATGCCGGGATGATCGCGGTGGTCACCAACAGCCTGAACAAGGCGTACTTCCTGCGGGAGAACGATCCCGTATTTAACGGCTACGTAGTGAAGATCACGGTCGATTCGATCGTGTTCAAGCAGACGGTACAAGACCGGCTGGGAAAACCGTTCACCAAGGACGTGGTGAAACGGATTTTGACACCGGCTGTATAGACGGGGAATAGGTTGGCGAGTCCAAATCTGGAAGCGAGCTTGAGGAAAGACACGAGCTGTGCCGAGGGCCAGCGCGTGTGGGGGAGAAGCGAAATGCGAAAGCAACAGCTGGGTGTAGTTCTACCGCTGCTCATTGTGTTTCTGGTAGCAGCAGCGGCTCAGACGCAGAACACGGGCACCGTTGCCACGACACACGCTGCATTGCAGCGGTTGAACGTGGTGCGGGGCGACGGCGCGATCAGCGTGGAGTTTACGGCTCGTGGGCCGGTCACTCCCAAGCTGAGCACGCTATCCTCGCCCGCGCGCGTTGTCATCGACCTGCCGAACACGGTGGCGCTGACCGATCAGCACCAGATTGCCGTGGACAGCGACGGAGTGAAGGGCGTGCGGGTTGGCATGAGTGGCCAGACTCCGCCCAACACCCGCGTGGTAGTCGATCTCGACCAGGCTTGCAAGTTTGAGCTGGTGCCCGGCGACGACAATAAATTTGCCGTGAAACTCTACCCCGGCGTGGCGATGGTGAAGACCGCCAAACCGGTGGTGGCGAAGGCAGCGGCGCGCAAGGCGACGACCCCGAAGCTGCTGACAGTTTCGGCGGTGACGTCTTCGGCTCCGGCAGCGGCGCCCGTGGTTGCTGAGAAGAAGCAAGTGGCGGCGCAAGCGGCAGCCACGACTCCGGCAGCTCCGGCAGTGACGGCATCGGCCTCGAAGACGGCCACGGATTATGTTTTCGTGGAACCTTCTTACAAGCCGAAGGACGAAAGCAAGACGGAAGCGAAGCCTGCGCCCGTGGAACCAATGCCAGCGCTGCCATGCAGCCGCAAGCCGCCCAAGCCGCGTCGAGCGCGATTCAACCGGCCGTCAACCTCGCCGCCGAGCAGAAGACCCAGATGTCGCAGACCCCCGCGAGCAGCGGTCCGAAGTACACGGGCGAGCCGATCTCGGTCAACCTGAAAGATGTCGACCTGAAAGATTTCTTCCGTCTGGTCCACGAAATCAGCGGACTCAATGTGGTGCTCGATCCCAACGTGCACGGCACGTTGACCATCGTGCTCGATGACGTGCCGTGGGACCAGGCACTGGACATCGTGCTCAAGAACAACGACCTGGCGCGCGAACTGGAAGGCAACGTTCTGCGCATCGCGACCGTGGACACTTTGAAGAAGGAAGCGGACGCGCGGCGGGCGCAGCAGGAATCAGAAGCTCTGGCGGTGGAGAAAGTCACGGTTACGCGCTTCCTGAGCTATGCGCACTCCAAGGACGTGGTTCCGACCATCAAGAAATTCCTGTCGCAGCGCGGTGATGTGATCTCCGACGATCGCACCAACGCCGTGATCATCTCGGATATTCCGAACGTGATCCCGTCGCTGGACCGGTTGCTCACCCAGTTGGACCGCAAGACGCAGGAAGTTGAAATTGAAGCGCGCGTGGTGGCTGCCACCCGCAGTTTCGCCCGTGACATCGGAACCCAGTTCGGTTTCGGATGGGGCAACGGACACACTGCACTCGGCGGCGCAAGCTCGGTGGGTGCTACACCTACTACCGTGGGTGGACTAACCCCAACTTACATCACCACCGCCGGCTCGGGAGCTGCGGGCGCAACGATTCCGTTGTTCTCGAACTTGCCGGTTACCAGTCCGAGCAGCGGCCTTACCCTGATCAATGCGAGCAACAATGTTCGCATCGATGCGGTACTGACGATGGCGGAGTCTCGCGGCTTGCTGAAGATTCTGTCTCGTCCGCGAGTGGTTACGCAGAACAACATCCAGGCTCTGGTTCGCCAGGGCGTGCGCGTACCGATCGTGACGCAGGCGCAGTTGGGTGGGCCTCCGACGGTCAGCTACGTGGACGCGTTCTTGCGCTTGACCGTGGTGCCGCAGATCACGTCTGAGGGAACCATCTTCCTGAACGTCGACGTCGAGAACACGACGCCCGACTTCGGCCGGACGGTGCAGGGCAACCCGACACTGATCACGCAACAGGCGACCACGCAAGTGCTGGTCACCGATGGTGGTACGGTGGTGATTGGTGGCGTCATTCAGACCAACAACTCTCTGAACCTGCAGCAGGTTCCCTTGCTCGGCGATATTCCGATCCTGGGCAACCTGTTCAAGCGCCGCAGCGTGACGACTTCCAACCAGGAACTGATCTTCTTCATCACGCCGCGAATTATTCAGACATAGCGGCTTGGGTTGAAAAGCGGTTGCCGGCTCCTCGACGGTTGAGGAGCCGGCATTTTTTGGCTCGTGTTCCTGCCGGTGTCGCCCCTTGCGGGGCTTGATTTCTTTCTGAAGTTTACCCAGCGCTTCGCTGGGGCTAATGAATTCCGCTGCCCTCCGGCGGCTGCAGCAGGGGGCTAATGAGTCTCGCCGCCTTCGGCGGCTGGAGCGGGGTGGAGTTCCGGAGGCCCAGACCTGCCTTTGTCTCCTGATAAACTCGCTGCCGATGGACTACGTTGGCCGCCAACTCCGACTCATCGAGGAACTTCGGGCAAGCCGTTTTGATGCATTGTTGATTGCACACCTTCCCAACATCCGATATTTGTGCGGCTTTTCTGGCAGTTCCGGCGCGCTTCTGGTCACCTTGGGGGGGAGCACTCTGTTTACGGATGGCCGCTATACCCAGCAAGCGAAAGCAGAAGTCAAGGCTGCAGGGATCAAGATCGTTCGCACTGGGCCGCTGACCTCGGCTATGGAGTGGCTCGGGCGGCGCACGTCTTCTAATCGCGGCAGAGGAATCACCCTCGGAATTGAAGGCCAGTATCTGACGGTATCCGCACGGCGCGCTCTGGCCGAGGTGCAGGCAAAAGGCATTCGGATGCGTGAGGCGCCCGCCCTGGTGGAGCGCATGCGCATGGTGAAGGACGCGGGCGAGATCGAGCTGATTCGTTCAGCAGTAATGTTGGGGGCAGGGCTTTTCGATCGGGCGTTGCAAGTCATCCGTCCCGGAGTGCGGGAGGTGGAAGTAGCGGCGGAGATGGAATATAGCGCGCGCAAGGCGGGCGCGGACGGAATGTCGTTCGAGACGATCGTGGCCACAGGAGCGCGGTCGGCTTTGCCCCATGGGCGCGCGTCCGAGGCTGCCATCGCAGCGGGGGGATTCGTGGTGTGCGACTTCGGTGTTATACTCCA
>QIAI01000024.1:0-1640 GCA_003224995.1 Acidobacteriota bacterium | reverse complement strand
AGCGCAATACTTCAGCCATTCGACCGGGCACGGAGTGGGACTGGAAATTCACGAAGCTCCGCGCGTGGCTCGAGGTCAGCAGGAAATTCTGCGGCCCGGAATGGTGATCACGATCGAACCCGGAGTTTACCTGCCGGGTCAATGGGGTGTGCGCATCGAAGACATGGTGGTGGTCACTGAGCAGGATTGCGAGGTGCTCTCCCCCAAGCAGAAAGAATTCATAGTGATTTGAACGGCGAATCCTGCCCGGACCCTGGAATTGTCCGGAGTTCTCCTACGCCCCGTCCATTTTGCGCGGGTTTGAGAAACGGTCCCACCGCAAACGATGAACCAGAAAGAGATCAAAGAACTCATACGGTTCCTGAAGGAAGAAGGCATCACTGAGTTCGAGCTCGAACGCGGCGATGTAAAAATCCACGTTAAGTGGGGAGGTGACGCGACCGCGCCTCCTATTCACGAAACCCGCTATTACGCGGTGCCGGGGGCACCTCCGGCTGCGCCAGAGTTGGGTGCCATGCCGGTGGTCCCGAGTAGCGCTCCCGCGGCGCCACCTGCTGCGAAAGAGGAGCCTGCAGAAGATCTGCACATGGTCCGGTCGCCAATTGTGGGCACATTCTACGAGTCACCTTCGCCGGGATCACCGCCCTTCGTAAAGCCGGGTGACATGATCACCGCAGGACAAGTGTTGTGCATTGTGGAAGCCATGAAGTTGATGAATGAAATTGAATCGGATGCTGCCGGAGAACTGGTCAAGCGGCTGGTCACGAATGGACAGCCGATCGAGTATGGGCAGGAGTTGTTTGCCCTTCGGGTCAAGAAGTGAGAGGTTCGAATTTCACCGGGGCGCGGTTGGCGCCCTATTTTTGTGTCTGCAGAAGCTCTGAGCTTCGAGCTTAGAGCCGCGAGCAAACACTGAAGCACAAGATCGCTCGAGCGCCCAGCTTTCTAACTCGGAGCTCGTAGCTCAAAGCTCGAAACTTGAAAGCATGTTTAAGAAGATCCTGATTGCCAACCGAGGGGAAATCGCCCTGCGCATCATTTGCGCCTGCAAGGAACTGGGCATCCGCACGGTAGCGATTTACAGCGAGGCGGATCGTAACTCGCTGCCCGTCCGTTTCGCAGACGAAGCCATCTGTATCGGGCCGCCACAGCTGGGGTTGAGCTATCTCAATATTCCAGCGGATCCCGGCTACGGACTGCTCGCGGAAAACGCGAACTTTGCCGAAGTCTGCGAGACCAGCGGGCTGAAGTTCATTGGACCGCCGCCCGAGGTCATTCGCCTGATGGGCGAGAAGGAAAAGGCGCGGGCCGCCATGAAGCAGCATGGTGTGCCGATTCTGCCTGGATCCGACGGTGTGATCGCTTCGGAGGACGAAGCCCGGGAGTGGGGCAGGCAAGTGGGCTATCCCGTCATCATCAAAGCTTCGGCTGGCGGCGGCGGCCGCGGCATGCGCATCGTGCGGGCGGAAGAAGAGCTGGCCGCGCTTTACAAGCAGGCGCAACAGGAAGCGGCAGCTGCGTTTGGCAATGGCGATTTGTACATGGAGAAATATGTCGAGCACCCAAGGCATATCGAATTCCAGATTCTGGCCGACGAGCACGGCAACGTGGTCAGCCTGGGTGAACGCGAGTGCTCCATA
>QIAI01000591.1 GCA_003224995.1 Acidobacteriota bacterium | reverse complement strand
TACTGGGCGACTCCCCCGAAGTGGCCAGGAAAAATGCCGATGCTGTCATGCACATGGAAATGGCACTCGCGAAGGCATCGCAAACCGTTACCGAGCGGCGGGATCCCTACAAGCTGAAACATAAGATGACCACGGCGGAACTCGCGAAACTGGCTCCGCGGTTCGACTGGAATGCTTACTGGAAGGCCTTGAAGCCGCCCGCGTTTCAGACAGTGAATGTGATGCCGCCCGATTTCGTGAAACAGATGAATGCCAGCCTGGGCAGCGAACCGGTGGAGAACTGGAAGAACTATCTCCGGTTCCACGTTGCCAATCTCCACGCGGAATACTTATCGGATGAGTTCTCGAACGAGCATTTTGAGTTCTATCAAAAATATCTGCGCGGGGCGCAGGAGCAGCAACCGCGCTGGAAGCGCTGCGTGCAGTTTGCCGATCATCAGCTGGGCGAGGCGCTCGGACAAGCTTACGTGCGTCAGGTGTTCTCCCCGGAGTTGAAGGCCAGCACGCTCAAGATGGTGGAAGAAATTGAAAAAGCGATGGAGGAGCGCATCAACCAGCTGGACTGGATGAGCCCCGCCACCAAGCAGCAGGCGCTGGTCAAGCTGCACGGTATTCGCAACAAGATTGGATATCCCGACAAGTGGCGCGACTATAGCTCGGTCGAGATTACCGCCGACAACTTCGCGGGGAATGTTCGCAACGCAATTGTCTTTGAGGCCCGACGGCAACTCAACAAGATCGGGCAGCCGGTCGATCACGGGGAGTGGGATATCACCCCGCCGACGGTAGACGCCTACTATAACCCGCAGATGAACGACATCAATTTTCCCGCGGGCGTGCTGCAGCCGCCGCTCTACGACGCCAAGATGGATGACGCGCCGAACTACGGCGACACGGGCGGCACCATCGGCCACGAACTCACGCATGCCTTCGATGACGAAGGCAGCCAATTCGATGCCCACGGCAACCTGAAGAACTGGTGGACGGAGGAAGATCAGAAGAAATTTGAAGCGCGCACCAAGTGCGTGGAGGATCAGTACTCCGGATATATCGCGGTGGATGACATCCACGTGAACGGAAAGTTGACGCTGGGCGAAAACGTTGCCGACCTGGGCGGCGAGATTCTCGCCTACCTCGCTTGGAAAGATGCCAATAAAAATCGCAGGCTGGAGCCCAAAGATGAATTAACGCCCGAGCAGCGATTCTTTGTGGGCTTCGCGCAATGGGATTGCTCCAACGATCGTCCCGAAATGCTGCGCGAACTCGCCATCACCAATCCACACTCGCCCGCCAAGTACCGCATCAACGGAGTGGTGGTCAACATGCCCGAATTTCAGGAAGCCTTTGCCTGTAAGACAGGGCAACCCATGGTGAACGCCAAGGTGTGCAAGGTGTGGTAGGGAAGAGTCGTTGCTCGTCGTTGGTCGTCGGTCGTTAGCCGAACCGCATGGAGCAATGGCTAAGGATTGTCACTCGGCTTTCGCTCGCACAACTCTGGAGCAGCGGGGCGCGACTTCGACGGGCGAGGACCGTCGCTCCACCATCAGAGTTGTGGATGGGCGATGACGTTTGTCACTTCAAGATCCAGGTTGGCCGACGACCGAGGACTGACGACCGAGGACCAACGGCCGACGACCAGTTAACGACTAACTCGGTCCCGAGCCCACTCCCAGGGCCTCGAGCACATCGACAGCGGCCGCGTACTTGCCGTTGGGGGCGCTGATCTGGGCGCCCTGCACCATCTCGCGGACGGCCATCAACATCTCCCGCGCAATGGCCACGCCTTCCTGACGCGCGGCTTCCGGAGTAGAAGCCTTCGCCATGCGCTCGACAATGGAGTCCGGCACTGAGACGCGCAACTCGTTCTTCATGAATTCCGCATTGCGCACGCTGACCAGCGGCCAGATGCCTGCGACTACCGGAATGCGGCAGTGCTCGATGCGGCGCAGAAACGCTTCCAGTAACGCCAGATCAAAGACCGGCTGCGTAACCACGCTTCGTCGATGGTGGGGAGACCGGGATTCGCACCCACTCCGATAACAAAGCCCGTTCCGGAGCCGATGGCGTTACCGCCGATATCGAGGCCGCGGTTGAGATTGTGCACAATGTTCACCAAGCCAATCGCGTCGACATCGAACACCGCGGTCGCGTCCGGATAGTTGCCCATCTTGGGCGGATCTCCCGTGATGCAGATGAGATTGCGAATGCCGGTGGCCGCCGCTCCCAATAAATCCGACTGGATGCCCAGCACGTTGCGGTCCCGGCAGGTGTAATGCAGGATGGCTTCAATGCCAACCTCCCGCTGAACGATGAGCGACAATGCCTGGTTGGAGATGCGGGCCGAAGCGCGTGGGCTATCGGGGATGTTGATGGCGTCCACGCCCACTGACTTCAAAAAGCGGGCGCCCTCCACTTCCTTGCCCACGTCCGTGCCCTTCGGCGGCACGATCTCGACCATGGTGATGAATTCGCCGGCCACGAGCTTGCGGCCGAGGCTGGAGCGCAATTCAATCGGCTGTGCCGGAGCCGTAGCCGGCGAGGAATGAGGCTTAGGGGTTTGCACCCGTGCCGCCCGAGCTTCCCCCGCGCGTAGCGCCGATTTCATCATGCGGATGTGTTCGGGCGTGGTTCCGCAACAACCGCCCACCAGGCGCACGCCGGCAGTCACGAACTTCTTTGCGTAACTCGCCATGTATTCCGGCGAGCAGAGATAGATGTTGCGGCCTTCAACGGAGCGCGGCATGCCGGCGTTGGGCTGTGCTGCCAGCGGCAAGGTAGTTACGGCGCGCACGCGCTCGATCGCATCGAGCATGGCTACGGGACCGATGCTGCAATTGCAGCCGATGACATCCGCACCCCAGTCGGCCAGCTTGGCCGCGAAAGTTTCGGGATCAGACCCGTCGAGGCAGTTGGATTCTTCATCCACGGTCACCGAGGCCACGATGGGCAGTTTGGGATTCACGTCGCGCGCGGCCAGCATGGCCTGGCGGAGTTCTTCCACGTATCCAAAGGTTTCGAGAATCAGAAGGTCGACACCGCCTTCGGCGAGCGCGGCAATTTGTTCGCGAAAAGCGGCGCGCGCTTCCTCGAATGAGGTTTTGCCCAATGGTTCAATGCGAATTCCCAGTGGGCCAACCGAACCGGCGACCCAGACATCGAAGCTCTTAGCAGCATCGCGTGCCAGGCGCGCGCCCGCCAGATTAATATCGTGGACTTTATCCGCGATGCTGTGCCGGCCCAGGCGAAAGCTGTTCGCACCAAAAGTATTGGTTTCAATGATTTCTGCACCGGCTTGCAGGTAATCCTGGTGCACGGCGTGAATCAGTTCAGGTTGCGACAGGTTCAGCTCGTCATAGGAACGATTGATAAAAATTCCGTTCGC
>QIAI01000590.1 GCA_003224995.1 Acidobacteriota bacterium | reverse complement strand
GGTTACGGTGGAACGAGTACCCGCAGGACCGCCGGAGCGAGCGGGTTGAAGTGCCGAGTCCTGGTTTCGCAGGATGTATCGTCTCCGAACACAGGCGGCGGGGGATTCATTCTCATTGACGCTCTGAAAGACTTGCGCGCCAACGTTGCCCCGATTAGTTCCCCCCTGCAACCGACGAAGATGGTGTTGTCCAATGATCGCAAGATTACAGTGGCGATCAGCATCGATAATCGAGCGATCGACGTAGTTGATAACGCCAAGGAAACCGCCAGCGGTTCGATC
>QIAI01000023.1:1248-14091 GCA_003224995.1 Acidobacteriota bacterium | reverse complement strand
GGCCTGTGGCAAGGGCCGCCGTTTTTGCGCTCGCGACCGTCGCGGCACTCCATACTCTGTGGTAAAGTACCAGTCCAACTTGCTGCGTGAGCCGGGCAGCATGCGCCGCGCGTCAACCCCTGAACCGGAGGAAGCCATGACGACTGTGTACGATCTCGTGAAGGAACGGCGCGTGTACTCCATCGATGCCGACAAGACCGTGCTGGAAGCCGCCCGCTTTATGATGGAGCACAGTATTGGCGCTCTCCCGGTATTACGAAACGGGGAACTGGTTGGCATCTTTTCCGAGCGCGATGTGATGAATCGGGTGGTGGCCGCCGGACGCACGCCCGGCACGACTCGCATCGCCGAAGTGATGACGTCGAACCCGCGTGGCGTGGACGCTGGCGAGTCGGTTGAGGAATGCCTCTTTTTGATGAAGGAATTCGGATTCCGCCACTTGCCCATCGTAAGCGGGAAGGAACTGAAAGGCCTGGTTTCGCTGCGCGACCTGTTGATGAAGAGCGGCGGGCAAAAGCGCTCGGTGGCATAGTCGGGCTAGCGCTCGCGCAAGATCAGATCACCCTGCTGGGGCGGAAGCATAAAAGGGAATTCCAGGACTCGATCCCCGAGGGGAAATCGCAGTACGAATTCCTCCGGCCGCTTCCAGTCCCCCAACCACTTATTTTTTGCATTGAAGAGAATCCAGCCGCTGACTTCGGTACGACTCCGATCTAATTCAACCGGCGGAAAAGTGTGCTGGGTGAGAAATTCCAGGAATTCGGCCGTTTCCTTCTGATAAGTCTCCACGAATTTCTCGCGATCCTCGCGGCGTTCCGGATGTTTTTCAATTTCACGCTGGGTCTGGTGCTCGATTTCGTCGGCATCGTTCTGCGTCTGGTTGGCAAAGGTTTCCGGATCGAGGGCCGGCTGAACGAGTTTGAAATGCTTCACAAATTCCAGGGTAGCTATCTGAGGATTCACGGCTAGAGTTGCCGGTCCGCGGTAGCGCACGGTGAGATGCACGGAAAAGAACGGCTCCACGCGCTTGTGCACGAGTTGAAGTTCCTGAGAATCCACGGCCAGGATCACACCGTAGTCGGCCGTCCAGAGCGCGTAGCGATACTTGCCATCCTTGTCGCGAGAAAAGGTACATCCGGGCTGTCCCTCCGCCCAGCGCAGGGTGGGAGCCGGATGTTCTTTTTTCGGGAACGCCGGCATTGCCTGGAGGAGCAATCCAAGGAGGCAGAGAAGAGCGACTGCTCCTTTTCGCCCGCTGCAGGTTGGTCTTATCCGGAACACGCCCGTTCAGAGTAACCAGCGGCAGAATTTCGGGCAACTGCGGAGGGCATGCAATCTTTCCGAAAAAAAAGACCGGCCAAGTGGCCGGTCCTGAGGAAAACGTTTTGCGAAGATTTACTGCACGGAGAAGGTGGCTGTGTTGCTGGCGCTGCCCGTTCCAGTAATCGTGCCGGTAACCGTGACGGTGTAGGAACCAGCAGTGGTGCCGCCTCCGCCGCCGCCACCACCTCCACCACCACCGGTGCCCTTGCCACTACCGCAGCCCAGCGTAATGAGCAAGGCAGCCAATGCCAGGCAACTCAGAATCGCAAGCAGCGCGTTCTTCTTTCGCTGGGGGCCCGCCAACATGCCAAATCCCAGCAAGGCCATGCCCGGAATAGGCAGCCAAAGCGCCGAGAAAACAAGGCTGGCGGCTCCCGTGGCCTTTGTCGTGACGGTCACGCTACCAGTTTGCGTTCCACCCGCGGTCAGTGCTCCGGAAGGTTGTGTAACTGAGCAGGTGGGCGGCGCTGCAGCAGTCGATATGACAGTGCATGCCAGATTGACGGTACCGGAAGCGGTGCTCGAAGTGATGGTTACCGTACCCGTGCCCGTGCTCCCCTTGGCGATCGTGCTCGGGCTGATCGCGCCTACCGTCAGCGTGAAGCCTGGATCGAGCGGGCTGTATTTAACTACAAATGCATCCCGGCAAGGCGGCTGCCCGCAGGATGACGCGTAGGTCTTCTGGTGGGCGTTGCCGGTTACCGGGAAATCCTTCGACAGAGTGTCGCCGGTAACATACACGTTATTCGAGCCGTCGACTGCGATGCCCGCCAGGAAGTGGTCTTCTTCCGCCGAGCCACCGAGGTAGGTGGAGAAGATCAATCCGCTCAAGTCCGACTTCAATTCGGTGACGAAAGCGTCCTTGCCTCCGCTGAGTGTGGATTGGGTCTGGCTCTGCTTGGGGAAGTTGGTGGAAGTGGTCGACCCGGTGATGTAAACGTGCTTGCTGGCATCGAGCGCGAGGTTCAGGCCGTTATCAGTGCCCGTTCCGCCGACATAGGTGGAAGACACCAGAGCACTGCCAGCGGGGTTCAGTATGCTGACAAAAGCATTCGACGCGCCCGATCCCCCGAGTGTGCGTTGAAAACCGGCAGAGGTGGTCGGGAAGTCAGAGGATGAGGTGATTCCCACGATGTAGGCGTTCCCCAGGCTGTCAACCACGATCTGGTTCGCATCGTCGAAGGAACTTCCTCCCAGGTAGGTCGAGTAAATGTAGCTCACAAAATTAGCCTGGATGGCGGTTACAAAGGAATCATCCTGCCCCTTATTGCTGGTCTGCAGAGCCGCTCCGAAAACGGGGAAGTCCGTCGACTGCGTGACTCCTGTGACATAGATATTGTGCGCGGCATCCATGCCGATTCCCGTGGCCAGGTCCTGAGCTGTTCCTCCGAGATAGCTGGAGAACAGGAACCCTCCGGACCCAGCGAAATCAATCTTGGTCACGAAACCATCCGTGGGAGTCGTGCCCGTCCCACCGTGGAAGGTGGACTGGAGTGCACTCACCACCGGAAAGTCGTTGGATGCCGTCGAGCCGCAAATATAGATTCCAGTGGAGTCCACCGCGACGCCATAGCCGATCTCGTCGAGGCCTCCACCCACGTAACTGGTGTACAGCAGGCTGTTCCCGGCTGCGCTCACGACGGCAACAAACGCGTCCGCTCCTCCACCCTCGGAGACTTGTGCTGCACTGCCGGCAGCGGGGAAGTCCGTGGAGGTGGTTGTGCCGACCACATATGCGTTCTTGGCCGCGTCCAATGCGATCGCATTGCCGCTGTCAACCCCGGTTCCACCGAGGTAGGTCGAATATCCCAGAGATCCATCGGCATTGAACTTGGCGACGAAAGCATCGGTCGTACCCTGCAAAGCACCGTTAGGCGCGGGCAGAGCGCCTTTCACGGGAAAGGACGTCGAAGAGGTCTGGCCTGTAATGTAGGCAGCCCCGGTGCTATCGACGGCGATTGCGTATCCGTCGTCTTCGTTGCCGGCGCCGAAGTAGGTGGCGTACAACATGCTGGGATCAATCATCAGTTCGCGCGTGTTGTCATACTCGCCCAAGGCGAATGCTACTTCGTTTCCTTTGATCACAAAGCGTGCGTCGACCGGTTGGCGTGAATCGCCCTGCTTCTGGTAAGCGACCGGCTTGTGCAACCGGAAGTCGCCGGCGGCGGAAGTCAGCACCAGGTCGCCATTCTTGCTGGTACGGATCTTTTTGGTTCCTTCCACACCCAGCGCGATGGTTTCGGGACGGGCTCCCGGCTTCACGATGAAGTCGAATTCGAGCTGGCGCTGCTGGCCGTAGAAAGTTAAATCAACTCCCGGATAGATTTCGCTGTAGTTCACGCGCGCGTACTGATCCACGTCGCGCACCCACTGGCTGCGATCGCGTCCGATCAGGTAATTGGAGTGCCCCGAAACTTGAGTGTCGCCCGAGATCTGCGGTGCGGCATTGGCACCCAGCATCTTCATGCGTAAAACGGCCGCGGAGGTCATTCCGTCCAGCTGCGGACGACCCGCTCGCTTTGAACTTTTCTCGCGCTTGCTGATGGGCAGCGTGAACACGGCCTCATCCGAGGTCAGGAACAGGTTGTAATGGTTATTTTTCGAGAGGAACTTGACTTGCGGATCGGTTTGCCCCAAGTTCGGCTCGAAAGACAGTGGAAGGTTGGCAAAGTTGGCGGCCACTCGCGCACGATCTGCCGGAGTTGTGGCAGGTGCGCTCGCTGTGACGTCATGCGCCACACTCTTCTGGACTGCCGTCGGCGTGCGCACGAACGGTTTGGTCGAGTGCACTACCATCGCCGCTGCCCCCATACCCACTAGCAAGCAAAGCACTGCGATCCAGCTCTGTTGGCTTGCCAAACGATCCTTAACCTGCTTCAACCGCATGTTTTTCCTCCAGATGCATCGTCACCAATAAGATTTAGAGCGATTCGTGCTTCACGAATCGGGGCAAGCGCCCCGACAAGCGGCTTCAGGTCGGAATAGAACGACTTGAAAAAGTTGTGCCTTTAAGCGGAGTATCAGCTTGGACTTTTGGGATGTCAACGAAACTGGCATTGCACTTTAGGTACCACCGTAACCTCGGGTAAGGGATATACCTAGGCATTCTCAAGCGTGGTTCCAAGGATCCTTCACGCTGCCGGGGGAGGCAGTGTTTCGGCTGACGACGCCAAGCGCACGAGACTGCGCATCCCTTGCGGCTCTTAGCGGAGAAAGCGGCCGGTTCTCACACGAAGTTCTGTCCTAACAACCCAACCCTGAAAGGGAAGTTTCGGAGTAGAAAAAGGAAGGGATGGCAGGACACAAGACCCATCCCCGTCTCAGTCGTTCCGATTACCATTCTCATACTGCGACGGACGCAGCACTTCAACCTGCGCCCGTGGACACTCCTTTCTTTCTGCGGCAAAACGAGTTTGCCCGTCGTGGCTGGTTTACTCGGTGGCGGCCACTGCCCGTGAGGCATCGTCTGCATCGTGATCCTGTTGCTCTGAACCTCCCAGGGATTGTCGCGACCTCCTGAGCTTCACCGGGTCAATGACTGCGCCGGTGGCGATGCCTAGAGAGTTCGTAGTGACCGTGATCGGATCGGCGATGCCTAACCGTTTGGAGCAACTGAGAATGTCGTAGCTGGCTACGAAGCGTTGCGCCATGAAGGTGAAGAGAGTATCGGCAACCGTCGGATCTGGCGACAAGCCGCGTGTGGGATGGGTGGGGTCCGGCATCAGGAGTGCCTGATCCTGCAACATCCGCGCGGGCGCGATCCGCAACATGTTCCGGCAATAGCGCGCGGTGTTTGCCTGAAAGGAATAGACCACGGGTGGTTGGTCGACTCCACGACGGTAGGCATTCACTTTCTTGATGTCCCTCTTTCCCTGATTGCGTGTCATGGGGTCACCGGCTGGAACCATGGCCATGGGGAAGGCTTGGAGCGCACGCGCCTGCAATTCATTCAGAGGTAAGGCCGGCACCATCTGCCCCGGATCGGCAAGATCGGGCGCCTTCCACGGCGTGCAACCCAATGCGCCATCCAGGGCGACATCCACCAGACGGTTATCGCTGGGATTGCCAAGTGCTTTTGCATCCGAAAACATTGAAAGATTCGATTGTGTTCTTTGCGCCATCTGCAGGGACCCGTCACTGCCGGTAATCAGGAGATAGGTTGTCGGCAGGTTATCGCTCTGGTCTTGATCGACCACAAAGAAATCCCGCACGGTAGGACAAGGCCGGCCATCGACGGCAGTGCCCAACGGCGGAATCGTGAGTTGGCCACGCCGGATCGCATGGTGCGCCGCCTTATAAAACGCCGGCGCATTGCAATAAGAGAATTGTCCGAAGTTCTCGCCATCGGCTCCGTTGACACAGCCCGCTGCGGACAGAACGCCGTCAGTTGCGCCTCGCAGGGTAAGCGTGTCGCCGTTGTATCCGAACCATAGAGCCACGATGGCATTCGCCGGAAGCGTTGGTATGACTGGCGGCATCGCAGGAGTGGCGCCCTGATCGAGGACGAGAGGATTGTAGATCGCAACCTGTCCGGTGGCAGGATCGAGCACTGCCGCCTGCACGAAGGCGGACTGGTCTTTATTGGCTTCATGGCAATCGCCCGCTGCGGGATCGGTTGCGGTGAGTTGAAAGGGCGTGGCGAGCCCTTCCGCCGACAGCGCATTTGCGGGCACGATTAACGTGCAGTTCGGATTGGGCGCGGCATCGCTTTGCGCTTTCATGATTCCGGGCGCGACCACAAACAGAATCAGGCACACGTATCGGGTAATAAAGCTGCGGTATAGCATCACACTCCTCCGTGGGCGAAGCCGGTTCGCTTCGCAGGCAGGGTTGTTTCTTTTGGGGAGTGCTAGCCAACCGGTGAGGAGATTGGGGGAGGCGGACTGGCGAGGATCACGCTAAAACGTGAACATCCCCACACGAAGGATCCGCAAATCTCGATTCGATCCGGTTCACCAACCACAGCAAATCAATCTGTTCGCAACTTAGTGCGCCAGCCAGAGATGAACAAGGTTCGACTAGTACATGTTGCAGTTTTTATCAAAACAGAAGGACAGGTAATCACCAGCGTAACTACCGTCGCGTAGTTGTTTGCCTGTCAATCACAGGCTCATTACTCACAAATGCGTTGCTGATTACGGATTCAAAGGCGTACTATCACGAGTAAGTTCATCCTCTTTCCCTCTCAGTATTCTTGTCAGACAGGCGTTCCTGCGCGCCAAATCTTGTGTTGGGCTCAATGCAGGTCGATACAGCGCTAAGATCGTTTTTCTGGTCTATGTGCCTGTGTGCCGCTGAACCCGACGACTTGGTATCGCTCGCAAATTCGCGAGTGTCCTTTCAGGTTACTTGCTGGAGTACGCCGTGATTAACTGGAACCGATTGTTGATGTGGATTGAATTCGCCTACCTCATCCGCTTCCAAATTATTGCTTCTTTGATCCTCGCTATCGCGCTGCCGGCGGGTTACTATCTTGCGCCTTCCATCTTCGTGGGACTGTTCGATGCGCGCGACGTGATCTCGTTATCGCTGGTGGTTTGGATGGCGGTGCAACTGGCGTGGACCATCATGATCACCTGGCGCTTGATCCTGGCGTATGGACCGGACCGTTTTTCTGGGATTCAGAGGCTGCGACCGGCGCAGGTGGAAGCGAGGCCATTCGCGATCCAAGGAGTGCCGCTACCCGTGGCGGGTGATAACAGCGGCTGGTACCTGGTCCTTTTCGGATTACTTGCAGCGCCTTCGGTTGTGATGGCGTATCGGGGCACGGAACTCGGTTGGTTTCCAAAACTGCTCGCGATTGCTGCCGGCGTTGTCGTTGCGTTCATCCAGTTATTTCTGGCAGCCCGCTTGCATTACCACGTGGAAGCGTCTGACGCGAATTCGAGCTTTGCGGCGGCCAAGGTATTTCCATCCTTCGGCATTCTGAAATGGCAGGACAATCAGACTCGCTCCAAGTTCTGGCGATTCGCGGATTGTATTGCGCAAAAACTTCCGGAGAAGCTTCGTTTGGGTCTGGTACGCGATGGGCGAATTCGTTCCGGGCACCAGGTTGCAGCTACCGCACTCTTTCTCGAGTTGGCGGTGTACGTCGCGCTGGGCTTCGCTCTGCGCCCCGACCATGTATTGTATTCCTGATCATGCTTTTGACATGGTTCTTTACCGGGGCGGCATTTTTTCTGGATGCGGCTCGCATTCCGGTGCTTTCGACGGTACTCATCCTATCGGTGCTTTCCGGCACGCTGGCGCGCACGGACCATCAGTTCAAAGTGACCGGGGCGGCGCCTTCGGAGAATGCCGCTTCCTCCATCGTGCCCAGCCTGACCCCGGCGGATGTGGTTCGAGCATGGCAAGCCGCTCGCAAAAAGACTCCCACTGACCCGGTGATCGTGGTCGCCACCGCGGGAGGAGGAATTCGAGCCGCAGCCTGGACCACGCAGGTTCTGACCGGGCTGGAGAATGACGGGCAAGATTCCGCCAAATACCAGAGTTGCCAGTCCAGCTTGAGTTCCTCAGTGCTGGCGATCAGCTCCGTCTCGGGAGGAAGCGTCGGCAGCATGTTCTTTCTTTCCGGATACGGCTCGGCAAAGGAGGCGGACTTTGTTTTCAAGCCGGACAACATTGTGGAGCGCGCTTCCCGTTCCAGTCTAAGCGCGGCCGGATGGGGCTTTTTGTATCCCGACCTGGCGCGGGCGTTTCCCCTGCTTGGGATGGCGGTTCCGCAGACGATCGACCGGGGATGGGCTTTGGAAAATGCCTGGATCGCACAGTGGCCGAGCCCACCGAATATCAATGAGTGGCGGAGGGATGCGGCGGCGGGCAAGCGCCCAGCCGCCATCTTCAACGCCACCGCCGCGGAAAATGGTGATCGCTTCCTGATCGCGTCGACCGACCTGGAAGAGAATGTCCTGAGCGATGCCATGGGAACGTTGGCCGATAAAGTCACGATTCAATTTTCGAAAAGATTCCCAGGCTACGATGTGCCGGTGGCTACCGCGGCCCGTTTATCCGCGAGCTTTCCCTACGTGTCCCCGGAAGCGCAACCTTCCGACGGCCCCGCGACCTCAAGATTCCACATTGGCGATGGGGGATATTACGATAATTCCGGCGTGCTCAGCGCGCTGGAGTGGATGGAGCAAGCCGCCAGCGCTTTAAAAGGCCATCCCGTGCTGCTCTTGCTCATCGACTCGGAGCCGGGCACGCCCGGGCCGGCTCAAAGGTGGTCGTGGCAACGCCAGTTCGTAGCACCGGTCGATACCTTACTCAATGTTCGCACCGCATCGCAGCAGGTGCGCGGCGCTTTTGAAACCGCTCTCGCACAGCGGCAATTTCATTTTGGCTCCGGCCTGGAGGTCATGCCTGTCTCGTTTCTTTACTCCAGTTCCTTGCCCGCTCCCCTTTCCTGGCATTTGACCAATGCGCAGAAAGCAGCGATCTCACAAAAATGGAAGGAAAAGCCGCGCGAGAGGCAACAGGTGATGGATTTTCTGGGTTGCAAAAGTGCAGCGCCGTAATGCTTTTTCGTCCGGAGACAAGTAAGGATTCGCCTCCCCTAATTGGTTCGGCGGGTTCTGTACATTGTGCGAGGGCGCCTGAGTTTGTGGAACCTTGTTCCAAGAGCCATCGAGTGAATTTTGACCTTTACTGATCGATGCAGACGCGGCACCACTGCCTGGATTTACACGCAAATCCGCGGCGATGGTAAACTAAACAAAATATTGGTGAGGGCGCGTAGCTCAGTTGGTAGAGCAATGCCCTTTTAAGGCATGGGTCGAAGGTTCGAGTCCTTCCGCGCTCACCAAGATTCTTAAAGACTTACTGCTTCAATTGCTCTGAAAATCCAGTCGGAAGCATCATCTGGACAACCTTTTTGTGCGCTTGCTGCTGATCCTCTGACACCGCTTGCGCGTAAAGGTCCAGGGTGATCTTCGGGGTTGTGTGACGAAGCTGCGATTGAGCGACCTTCACATTCTCGCCGTTTGAGATCAACAGAGCGGCGTAGCGTATGCCATCCGATCGGTGCTTCCTTGCTGCTCTTGACTCCAGAAACTTTCTCTATCACTGAGAAAGTTGGTATGCGTAACTGAATTTGACTGCCGTCAATCAGCAACCCTGCCCATTCGTGTTTACCTTCCTTTACGCAATTTTGTTTCCTGAGCCATCCCCGCGCACGTTAGAATCATCGATTCGAAGAACATGCAATTTTCAATTTGCGCGGCCGCTCAGCGCCAGAGGGGAATCGTTCGTACTTCGCTCTCATCGATGAAGAAAACCTGGATCGTTTTAGCCGCCCTCTTCCTCTCCTCCATCCTCGCGTGTGCCCAAGATCGACCGTCCTGGGAAGTCTTCGTAGGTTATCAATACACTTATGCGAACACCCATGTGATGGAGGACACCGGCAACGCAATGGACAGCGCCTACGGGAACACCCTCACCGTGGATCACAACCTGACCATGACCGGCGCCAATCTCAGTTTTCAGAGAAACGTCGGCAAGCGCTGGGCTGCCGTTCTCGACCTCGGCGGAATGCGCGCCAACAAGGACGTCGACATATCACAAATTTTCCAGTTGCTGGGCTACATTCCCGGCGGAAGCAGCCAGACCTCGACGTTCACCCAGACCTTCTACCACGTCATGGTGGGGCCGCAATACGATCTCTTGAAGATTCACCGGGCACAGATTTTTGTCCGCGCCATGGGCGGCGGTGCGCGCACCATTTTGACCATGGACGACACCACCCGAAAAGCGCTGACTTTTCTTGCTCCCAAGTACAAAACCACGACCACCGATCCCGCCGTCATGGTCGGAGCAGGGGTCGAATATCCGGTGTTCCGTCACTTCTTTATCCGCGCCTCGGGCGACTACATTCGTCCCTTCTCCACCAGCACCCAGAATTACCTGCGCGTCTCGGCCGGCATCGGGATCAATAAACTTGGGAAACCATGGGAACCGTAAAGGCTACGGTCAAGGCCGCCGACCTGCTCATCCGGCGATCCGGCATCCACGGGTGCGGCTGCTACACCACGGTCGCAATTCCGGAAGGAACCCACATCGTCGAATACACCGGGACCAGGCTATCCAAGGAACTGGCAGACGAACTCTATAACGAGCGGCCGGATACCTATTTGTTCTGCATCGGCGAGGGCGACTACGTAATCGATGGCGACTCGGTCGCCGCGTTCATCAACCACTGCTGCGATCCCAACTGCGAGACCGATGAATTCGGCGAACACATCTGGATCATGGCTCTGCGCGACATCAAAGCCGGCGAGGAATTGACCTACGATTACAACCTGTACGACGGAGATGAAGACGACGAAGCGATTTGCCGCTGCGGCGCCAAGCAGTGCCGCGGAAGCATGTATGGGGAAGAAGAACTGGAGCGGAGAGCCAAGGAGAAATCAGCCTGAAGAGATTTGGTAATTGGTGAATTTGTAATTTGGTAATTTGTAATTTGAAACCCATCGCCCCGCACTTCTCAAAGACCGGGGCAATTCCTCGATTTTAAAAATTACAAATTACAAAATTACCCCAATTACCCAATTACCAAATGAGTTAGCTTCGTAGCAGCACCTGCTGCAGACTCTTCACGGCCCGCATGTACTGGGCGCGCTCGAACGCACTTGGATCGGGGCAGCGCTTCTGGCTCATGCTGCCTTGCATCTGGTGCACAGATTCGTATTCGTGCTGTTCCATCCATTCCGTGATGCCGCGCTCCAGGTGCCGGATATGATTCACTCCATTGCGCAGCAGGGATGAGCACAACATGGTGACATTCGCACCCACCATGAGCAGCTTGATCGCGTCCTGCGGTTCGTGTACTCCGCTGCTGGCGGCCAGGCTCGCCTGCAACCGTCCATAGAGAATTCCAATCCAGGTCAACGGCAAACGCAGCGCTTGCGCAGTGCTCAGCAGAACGTTCGGCCGAACTTCAAGCTCGTCCAGATCGATATCCGGCTGGTAGAAGCGGTTGAACAGAACCAGGCCGTCGGCGCCGGCATCGTCCAGGCGCTTGGCCATATTCGCCAGGTTGCTGAAGAAGGGACTCAGCTTGACCGCGACCGGAATGGAGACCGCCGACTTCACCGCCCACACAATATCGACATAAAGCTGTTCGACATCAGCACCCTTCAGCTCCGTATCCGTGGGGACGTAATAGATATTGCATTCCAGCGCGTCGGCGCCGGCCTCCTCGATCTCTTTCGCAAACTTTGCCCAGCCGCTCACCGTCGCGCCGTTGAGGCTGGCAATCACTGGGATTTCCACGGCTTCCTTGGCCTTGCGGATGTGCTCCAGGTAACCTTCCGGGCCCAAGCGAAATTCGCTGGCATGCGGGAAAAACGAAAGCGACTCCGGAAAACTTTCGGTAGCGGCGGAGAGGTGATGGTCCAATTCCACCATCTCCTGGCGGAGTTGCTCCTCGAACAGCGAATACAGCACCACCGCGGACGCGCCGGCATCTTCCAGCCTGCGAATTGTGCCGATCTCCTGCGAAAGCGGCGAAGCCGAAGGAACCAGCGGCGTTCGCAGCTTCATTCCCAGATAGTGCGTTGAAAGGTCAATCATCGCATCTCCTCGTCCAGGTCCCGATGTTTCTTGGTGAATTCCTGAGTGGTCTGGTAACCCTAGTCCGCCGCCTTCGGCTCGGGTGTCAGCTTGCGTTGCGACAGATACTCGTACAGTCGGTAGCGCGCCTCCACGTCGTGCTGCGCTTCCTGCCAGAGTTTCTTGGCGTCTTCGGGCTTGCTCTTGGTGAGCATCTTGAAGCGCGTTTCCATCAGCATGAAGTCCTGCACCTTCCGAGTCGGGGTGCGTGAGTCCAGGATAAGAGGATTCTCTCCCGCCTCCGCACGCTCCGGGTTATAGCGGTAGAGCAGCCACTGCCCGCTTTCGACCGCCGCCTTCTGGTCCGCCATTCCGGTCGTCATGTTGATGCCATGCGCGATGCAGTGCGAGTAGGCAATGATGAGGCTCGGCCCGTCATAGGCTTCCGCTTCGAGAAATGCTTTCAAGGTGTGTTCGTCCTTGGCGCCCATGGCTACGCTCGCGACGTACACCGTGCCGTAGCTCATCGCGATCAATCCCAGATCTTTCTTCGGACCGGGCTTTCCGCCGGCGGCAAATTTCGCCACCGCCGCCCGCGGAGTGGACTTTGACGCCTGGCCGCCGGTGTTGGAATACACCTCGGTATCGAGCACCAACAGGTTTACGTTTTTGCCGCTGGCGATCACGTGGTCGAGCCCACCGTAGCCGATGTCATAGGCCCATCCGTCGCCGCCCACAATCCACACACTCTTTTTCACCAGCAGGTCGGCAAGAGCAAGCAATTGCTTTGCCTCGGGAGAGTGAATTCCCGCCAGACGCTCCTTGAGCAGGCTGACGCGCTGACGCTGCTCGTAAATGTCCGACTCGTCTTTTTGCACTGCGTTCAGAATGGCCGCGGCGAGTTCGTCGCCGATCTGTCCTCCCAGGCGCAGCACCAGTTCACGAGCGAATTCGGTCTGCTTGTCGATCGACAGG
>QIAI01000023.1:0-1179 GCA_003224995.1 Acidobacteriota bacterium | reverse complement strand
GACGAACACCCGGTCGCATTCGCGATCAATGCCCGGTCGCCAAAGAGTTGAGAAAGCAGTTTCAGATACGGCGTCTCCCCGCAGCCCGAACAGGCTCCCGAAAATTCGAACAGCGGCTCCTGCACTTGCTGCTGACGAATGGTAGTGGGCTTGATCTTGCGCCGGTCAAGTTCTGGAATGCCCAAAAAGAAGTCCCAGTTCTCGCGTTCTGGAACCCGCAACGGAGGCTGCGGCGCCATGTTCAACGCTTTGAGCCGCGTCTCTGCTTTGTTCTTCGCGGGGCAGATCTCCACGCAGATACCGCACCCGGTGCAATCTTCGGGTGCGACCTGGATGCTGTACTTCATGCTGCCCCATTCCTTGTCGCGGACCTCGGTGGACTTGAAGGTGGCAGGCGCGCTTTCCAGTTCCCGCGAATCGTAAACCTTGATCCGGATCACAGCATGGGGGCAAACCATGGCACACTTGCCGCACTGGATGCAGGTCTTCGTGTCCCATACCGGAATCTCGAGTGCAAGATTGCGCTTCTCCCACTTTGCGGTTCCGGTGGGGAACGCGCCGTCGCAGGGGAAGGCGCTGACCGGCAACTCATCTCCCCGGCCTTCGTAGATCGCGCCCAGCACTTCGCGCTCAAATTTGGGCGCCTGCGCCGAGAAGGGAAGCGGCATCTCGATCGTGCTGCTGATCTGCTCCGGCACTTTCACCTCGAACAGGTGCGCCAGAGTTTCATCCACCGCCTTCATGTTCTTCTGGACGATTTCCTCGCCCTTGCGGCCGTAGGTATCGCGAATCGACTTGCGGATCGCCTCCACCGCTTCCTCGCCGGGTAACACTTTGGAAATTGCAAAGAAGCAGACCTGCAGGATGGTGTTCATGCGGCTGCCCATGCCGCTATCGCGCGCCACTTGATAGGCGTCGATCACGTATAGCTTGGCTTTTTTTGCGACTAACTGCTCTTGCACCACTCGCGGCAGGTGATCCCAAACCTCATCCCGGCCAAACGGGCTATTGAGGAGAAAAGTTCCTCCGGGCACCAGCGCGCTCAACATGTCGTAGCGTTCCAGGAAAATCCACTGATGGCAGGCGACAAAGTTCGCTTTCGACACCAGGTAGGTGGAGTGGATCGGCTTCGGTCCAAAGCGCAGATGCGAAACCGTCATGGCGCCGGACTTCTTCGAG
>QIAI01000022.1:7470-12323 GCA_003224995.1 Acidobacteriota bacterium | reverse complement strand
CTGCGTGCTGCCTTCGTTGACGTGGTGATCCCAGCCTCCGATGTCGGCAAACGCAACCTGCACTCCCAGGTTCGCCTTGATGAGTTGCGCCAGTTGCTTCAGGCTGTCGCCGAACCGGCCGCGCGCATACTCCGCGCCCGGAGCGGGCTTGTACTTGGCGGGATCGGCGGCCTTCAGCATTTTCACCGCATCGAAAGTTTCTTGCCCCGTGCCGTGAAGGACCGAGTCGACGGACTGCTCGTACATGGCTTCAAAAGTATTCGCGATCGGGGTCGCGTTTGCATTCCGTCCCCCGACTCCGAAGTCGTTGATGTTGTTTACCGCCATCGCTCGCTCCGCCCCGGTCAGGATGCGCGGCAAAGCTGGAGCCAGCGCAATCGCGCGAAAGGCAGATTTCTCGGGGGACACGGGCAGAGAACGCAGCGTGCGGTTTAGCCAGCCATCGTTAGTGGCTTTGAGGCCGGGCGTGCCCGACTCCATGAAATCCTGCGCGTCAAAATGCGAGCGCGTGGGGTCGGGAGATCCCGCCGCATGAACGATCGCAAGGTGCTTTTGATTCCAGATGGGCTGCAGCGCTGCCAGGGAAGGATGCAACCCGAAGAAGCCATCGAGGTCCAGAACCTCTTTGCGCGGAATATTGATGCTGGGACGCATCGCATAGTACGCCGGCTCCCCATGCGGCACCACGATGTTCAGGCCGTCCGCCGCGCCTCGCTGAAAGATCACCACCAGCCGTTTGGGTCGCGTATCCGGCTCGATGGAGCCGAACGCCGCTCGCGTCAGGAAACTTGGAACCGCGGCCGTGCCCACCACCGCCAGTGCACTATTGCGAAGGAATATACGACGAGTGATGGACATGATCTGCTCCACGAATCAACTGCTACTCTCGACCCAAGTTCGCCACCATTTTCAGCAGCCCCGAAATTCCATAAGCCGGCAAATTTCTAACCACGAACCCAGAGATCCAGAGCTGAAAGCTGAAACCTAACACCCGAGACCTGACTCCCGAGACCTGACACCTGACACCTGTCACCTGAGACCCGACACCCGACCTCATCTTCTCTGAAATTCAGGAGACCCTAACAGCAGCCCCGAGATAGTCGCGGCGTTCGATGTCGGCCGTGACCGTTGATTGTTTCCGCCACCTGCTGAAGCCGTTTCCAATTGCTTGAGAATGGCGTCATGGGTCTGCTTCGAGACTTGGCCGGCGAGCAGGGAAGTCTCGAGGATTGCCAAAGTTCGCTGTGCGTCCGGTCTGCCGGCTATTCCAGCATTGTCGACAGCGCCTCCATTCAGCACGGCTTCAGCGTCCACCTGCACGCCTTTAATTCTCCCCGCCATGAGCGCGAGTGAGAAGTTCATCCGTCCCAGAAGCGCGGAGGAATTTACCCACGTATCCGACTTCATCGAATAGCCGGTCGGCGGTTGCATGCCATACAGCGGCATGCCCAGTGTGTTCAGCTGGCGAGCAAGCGGCAAGGCGTCGGATATGTCGGCCCCGGTGGCGCGCACCGCCGACGCCACAAATTCCAAAGGCGTTTTCATTTTTGCCCGGTACACCTCGTCGCTCCAGAACAGGGGCGACTTGAACATCGTTTTTAACACTTCGCGAATATCGCCGTCTTTCTTGAGGAAAGTCTGCGCCATCTCATCAACGAGCCCAGCCGGAGGATCGTCGCAAACAAATCGCATAGCCAGTTTGGTGCTGATGAATCGCGCCGTGGACGGATGGTGCGCCAGCAGATGCAGCACCTCCATGCCTTCCTTTTCCCCGTGGTGCCTGATCTTGTGACCCAGCACCATCTTCGTGCCGGGCTCGTGCATGCGCTCTTCGAATTTGAAGCCGCCGCCCTTTTGAGGCTGGTCGATAGTCCAGCCGGTCAGCACCCGCGCGACTTCCGTGACATCTTTCTGGGTGTAGCCCCCATTCACGCCGAGAGTGTGAAGTTCCATCAGCTCGCGGCCGTAATTCTCGTTCAGCCCGTTCTTGCGTTTGCCTTTCGCTTGCTGCTGGCGCGGAGCAGGCGGAAAGCGCCCGGGTCGCCGACGCGGGTTAGGATTTTTACGAATGCCAAGCGCTATGTCCGAATCCGGACCGACGCTGAGCCAGTTGTCGAGGTAGAACAACATGGCGGGGCTCTTGGCCGTAGCCGCCAGCAAGTCTTCGAATTTTCCCAGCGCATGCGGACGAATGACGTCGCGCTCATAACTGGTGATCAGGTAACGGTCCGCACCTTTTCCGATAAATACGTTGAAGTGATTGAACCAGAAATCCGTCATCACCTCGTCCAGTTGGCGTTCGCTGTAGATGGCGCGCAGCAGTTTCGCCTGCATCAGTTCATCGGCGACCACCTGCTCGGGATGATTCAAGGCCTGCAAGGTTTCTTTCTGCTTCGGATTCATGCCCTCCATGAAATCCTCGCCCTTCGCCCCTTTGAGCGACGCGGAGAGCGCGCGCTGCTCGTCCGGCGACATCTCGAGAACCTGCTTCATGCGCTGGTCTGCCGGCAGGTCCAGCAGTTCCTGCGCCTTGCGATCCGCATTGAGGCGATCCTCACGCCGCTTCGCGAGTTCCTCCGCTTTGGCAGTGTTCTGGGTTGAAGGTGTAGCATCGCCGCTTGCGGTGGTCTGATCCGTGGACCCAGCGTCCGCCCCAGGATTCGCGATCGCTGGGCTTGTGGACGCAGGAGTCGCTGCTTCTTGTTTGCGCTCCCGTTTCTCCAACCGCACGTTTTACCGGATCGGAAGGCATCGGCCGGCGCCCTTCCATCACGGCTTTGATCACAGGTTGCGGCGGAAAATTGTCCACGATCTCGCGGGTGTCCATGCGGAGCGTGCGCAAGGGCGCAAGCCGAGCTTCGAGATTGCTGTCCTCAATCTTCTCAGGATGCAGTTGCAGATCAATCCACTTCTCGACGCCCATCGCCGTAACCCGTTCCACATCTCCCCGGCGAGGACCGAAGCTCAAGCGCTCCAGAGCGTGAAGCGCGCGCTTCGATTCCTCCATCTGCGGAGCATTCCTGGTTTCCTTTTTCTTGGATGCGAACGCGATGAGGCACACAAATGCGAGCACGATTGGCGCAACGATAAAGGTCTTATCTCGACGCAAGGATGGCATAGCCCTTCCCACCGGCGGACCGCAGCCTATTGTATGAACCCTGGGCAGGCGAAAAGTTGCTGATTTCAGGACTTTTGCGCTTGCATTAAGCCCTCTAATATCAATCAGTTAGAGGGTGGCTGCGCAAGGAAGAGCCGGTTGCGGGTAGTTTTGTGCTGCAGGCTCGCGGCCAGCTGGTCGATATCGGAGGGCGCAATGTTGAGTGCCATGCGTTCATCCAGAAGAGGAACGCGGCTGCTACCCACGGCATCGCGCCGCACTTGGATCAGCAAAGCCTGAACCGCGTTCGCGTCGTACTTCTGCGGAGCCAGCCGAACCAGTTCACTCAACGTTCCACCCACGCTCATGGGATCGCGATAAGGACGCGCGCTGGTCATGGCATCAAACGTGTCGGCGACTCCGATAATCCGCACCGACATGGGCACCTCGTCCAACTGCAGGGAGTCAGGATAGCCCGATCCGTCGGCGCGCTCGTGATGCCAGCGCACGACTTCAGGAATCATGGGCCAGGGGAACTGGATGCCACTGACAATCTGGTGACCCACAGTAGTGTGATCCGCCATGGCGCGAAACTCGTCAGGATCAAGAGCCGTTGGCTTGCCGAAGAGATACTTATCCACGGCTACTTTGCCGATGTCGTGCAAATAGCCGGCGGAGCGCAAGGCGGCCACTTCATTAGGATCAAGTCCGAGGCCTTCGCCGATCGCTGCCGCATAGCGCGCCACGCGCAGGGAGTGGCCATGTATGTTTACGTGTTTGACATCGATGGCGGTTGCGAATGCTTCCAGCGCGTTGTCGTAAAAACCGTGCAGCGAAGCCAGCAATCGCAGATTCTCTGACACGCGCTGCCCCAGCGTCTGCGCCAGCGTGTGATTGTTCACGGCCAAGGCCACGTAACTGGAGAGCAGGTTCAGCCCATCGAGTTCGTCATCATCGTAAAGCGCATCCCCTTCGCGCCGTCCCAGCGCCAAAAGACCCGCCAGTTTCCCGCCGACCTTGAGCGGAACGATGCACTTGAGGAGTTCCGGCGCCACGTTGCCGTTCGAACTGAAGAATACGTCGTACGTCGATTCATTCAGCACGACCGGACCGCGTGCTGCGGTCAAAGCGTGTACGTGTTTGGGAAGAAGGGGAACTACCGCCGGATCGGGAAGGAGAGCGAAGCCGCGCGAGGCCGCGGAACTGAGCAGCGATGGCTTGTCGCTGAAAATGAAAAGCGCGCCTTCGCGAGCCCCGGCTGCCTCCATCATCGCGGAGAGCATCAGGGGCGCTGTCTGTGAAAAATCGCGTTCCGCCGTCAGCTCGGGGCCAAGGTCGGTCAGCGTTTCCACGGTGCGCAACAGCCGCCGGAAATTATTCTTCTGGACTGCCAATGGTCGGGCAGCGAAAAAACCAGAGCGGAATCGAGACTAACATGCATAAAACCTGCGGAGGTAGAACCTTTGTTGGTTCGTTCCGCGGCCACAGGCAGTGCCTTGCGAAAGGATTCTGAGGATGGCCAGCCGGTAGTCGGCGAAGCCTCGAATTCGCGTTGGCTCATCGCAACGGAAGCCGCGCTAAAAGTGCTCGCGGAGCCTGCCGAAGGTCTCCACGGTAATCAACCGGCTGGGGGGAGTGGGTTCAGCGATTTCGTCGTGTTCGAGAATCCATGTGTTCCCGTGCGGGACAAAAACAGCGTTGATGCCTGCGGATAAAGCAGGGTTGATGTCGGATTTCGGGCTGTTGCCCACCATCC
>QIAI01000022.1:0-7454 GCA_003224995.1 Acidobacteriota bacterium | reverse complement strand
CGAAAGTTCATACTTCGCCACGATTGAGCGGTACACCGCTTCATCTTTTTCGGCGACAATCTCCACCGCAGCAAAATATTCTTTCAGTCCCGATCGCTCCACCTTCCCCGATTGTTCTGCAAATGCTCCCTTGGTCATCAGGATCAGGTGATGGCGCTGGCCAAGGTATCGAAGCGTCCCCGGCACATCGGGAAGAATTTCGACGGGGTGATCCGCAATCGCATGCGCGAAACTGTGAATCGTGGCGTGCATTTCCGGGGTAACCGGATCGGCCGACAGACGCTCGAAACACGCCACCAGCGAATGCGCGAAGCTGTGCAGCCCGTATCCGTGGGTAACAATGTTTTCCCGTTCGACCTCGTTCAAAATCTCGCGAACCTGTTCCGGAGAATACTCGTGATGATTGAGAAACGAGATGAAACGCGCGATGGCGCGCTCGAAATAGATGTTGTTCTCCCAGAGCGTGTCATCCGCATCGATGAGTAAAGTTTGTGCGCCGTTCGTGCTCGACCCCATCCCCATGCTTCCATAATAAAGCTTTGTTCCCCCGAAGCTCACAGCGGTGCGTGGAAAACTCAGGCGAGCGCGCGCTCTGCTAAGATTATGATTCACTTCCATGGGGACTCGGACTCTTGTACTCATCGCCTTTTTTCTCTCGTTCGCTCTCATCGTTTCCGCTTCCACTCAGAAGCGTCGCGGCTTGATGGTGGGTACGGCCGCTAAGGAAGCCGAACCGGCGAATGTCAAAGTGGTGCCTGATCTGGCGCGACGCCTTGCCCGCTTCCGTCCGGTCGAAATGCCCATGCGGACGGACCTGACCCCGAGCGAGCGCAAGATGGTCGCGAAGTTGGTGGAAGCGTGCCAATACCTCGACAGCATTTACTGGCGGCAGATTGATCCCGAAGGCCTCGCCTTATACCAGTCCTTGGAGTTCAGCAAGGTTCCCCGGGACATCCAGTTGCGACGCTATCTTTGGATTAACGCTTCGCGCTTTGATCTCATCGATAACAACAAGCCGTTCGTCGGTAAGGAACCCATGTCCCCGGGCCGGGGTTTCTACCCGCAAGGCTTAACTCGCGATCAGGTTGAAAAGTACGTCGCGGAACATCCCGAGAAGAAAGCCGAAATCTACAGCTCGACCACCGTGCTGCGCTGGCACGGCAGTGATCTGGAAGGCTTGCCCTACCACATTGCCTACCGCTCGTTTCTCGAGCCCGCGGCTAAAGCCCTTCAGGAAGCGGCCAAGCTCAGCGCGGACCCGGCATTTGCCAATTACCTGCGCCTGCGCGCCGACGCGTTGCTCACCGATGATTACTTCCAAAGCGATCTGGCTTGGCTCGATCTCAAGAATCCTAAGTTCGACATCATCTTCGCGCCTTACGAGACTTATAACGACAATCTGCTCGGCGTAAAAGCGACGTACGGGACCGCGGTCATGATTCGAAACGAAAAAGAAAGCCGCAAGCTGGAAATCTTTCAGCAGTATGTCCCGCAGATTCAGGACGCGTTGCCGCTGGCGACGGAAGATCGTCCCTCCAAGCAAGGGTTGCAAACTCCGATGGAAGTAATGGACACGCCCTTCCGCTCTGCCGATCTTACCCACGGTTACCAGGCAGTCGCCGACAACTTGCCCAACGATCCGCGAGTCCACGAGCAGAAGGGCAGCAAGAAACTATTCTTCAAAAATTTCATGGACGCGCGCGTCAATTACGTGATCATCCCCGTCGCGCGCAGAATGCTACGCACCGATCAGGCCGCCAAGGTCACCGGCGATGGCTACTCGATGGACACCATCATGCACGAGATCGCGCACGGCCTGGGACCGGCGTTTGCACGAAAAGGCTCGGAGAAGGTGAGCATCCGCGAATCCATCGGCCCAACTTTTTCCGGATTGGAAGAAGCCAAAGCCGACGTGACCGGCATGTTTGGGCTGAAGTATTTGGTGGATCACGGCGTGCTGCCAAAAGAAAAGTTAGAGGAGTTTTACTGCTCTTATGTGGGTGGCATTTTTCGTACGGTGCGCTTCGGGGTGGCCGAAGCCCATGGGCAAGCCGAAATGATGGAGTTCAATTACCTGAGCTCTCGCGGAGCAATCCAGCGCGAAGCGACCGGGCGGTACAACATCGACTACGACAAGATTCCCGACGCCATGGCGGATCTAGCCAAGGAATTGCTGGAGATCGAAGCCACCGGCGATCGGCAGAGAGCCGAGAACTGGTTTCAGAAGTACGGGACCATGCCCGAGGAGTTGAAGGTCGCGCTGAAAGCGAAAACCTCCGACATCCCGGTGGATGTGGACCCGATCTTCTCTGCTAAACGCGTCGTGAAATAGAACCGTTCGCCGTTAACCCACAAACTCCACGTTCGCAGCCATCGGAATGATGCCTGCTTTATGGCCCATATCGAGCAGGCGGCGAACCGCCTCGCGCCCGTCGGGGCCATAATCCAGCGTGCGCTCGTTCACGTACATTCCCACGAACTTGTCGGCAAGCTGGCTGTCGAGATCGCGCGCGAATTGCATGGCGTAGGCCAGCGCCTCCTCGCGATGATCGAGCGCGTATTGGATGCTGTTGCGCAGGGCCGTGCCTACATGCAACATCAGGTCGTGTCCCAGCGCCCGGCGAATGGCGTTGCCGCCCAGCGGCAGAGGAAGTCCCGTGACCTTCTGCCACCACCTTCCAAGGTCCACAATGCGATGCAGGCCTGCCTTGGTGTAGGAGAGTTGGCCTTCGTGAATGATCAGGCCGGCTTCGTACTTTCCTTCCACCACTTGGGGAATGATTTGATCGAACGGCACTACTTCCACTTCAATGCTGGGTGCAAAGAGTTTCAAGGCAAGATAGGCCGTCGTCAGTTTGCCCGGTACAGCAATGCGCTTCTTTTTGATTTCCGACTGCGAGAAGGCGCGCGGCGCCACGATCATCGGCCCGTAACCATCTCCTACGCTGCCGCCGCTGGGCATCAGCGCATAATGCTCCTGGATGTAGGGATACGCATGAAACGAGATCGCAGTGACGTCGTAAACGCCTTCCTGCGCCTTGCGGTTCAAGGTCTCGATGTCGCACAGCGTATGTGTGAAACGCAGCCCCGGGACGCGCACCTTATTGGTGGCGAGGCCATAGAACATGAATGCGTCATCGGAATCGGGACTATGCGCGACCGAAATCTCGCGAGTCATGCTGTCGCCGGAGACTGGAGCCGTCATCTTGTCTGGAGTGCTGGTCGGCGTCATGCCTGCACCTTGGGCGTGCGGCGCAAGCGGACGGCGACGGCGGCGGCCAACAGCACCTTAATCACTTCAGCAAAAACAAACCAGTACAGGCCAAATTGCACAGCTCTGGTGATGGAGCCAGCCCAAATCGCCAACCAGGTCAGCCCGCTGGCGAACAGAAGCACCTCCGCCAGCAATCCTGCAATCGCGGCGTTGGCGAACGTCTTGCGCCCACGTTCCATCAGATAGCCCGCCAGCCCGGCCACGAACGGGTACGCCAACAGGAAGCCGCCCGTAACCCCCATCACCTGAGCGATTCCCCCCGGACCCATTGGATTGAACACCGGCAGGCCCGCCATTCCTTCTGCCAGGTAAAGCGCGAGGGCGGCAAATCCGCGACGGCTCCCGAGTAACAGGCCCACCACGAGAACACCGCAGTTTTGCAGTGTGAGAGGAACCGGGGTGAACGGCAGCGGGACCGTTACCCGGGCGCAAAGCGCCACAAACAGGCTGGCGCCTACCACGATGGCGACTTGCCTCGCCCACTCCACGGTCCGGTCTTGCGTAAGACTTAAAGCTTGCGTTCCCAGTTTTGCCATAAATGCCTCAATTTCGATTGCTTATGATTAAACCGTATTGGCGCCCTTGCTTGCGGGAGCGTCAGGGTCTTCTGGTAAGGCGGATTTCGACGCGTTCATGTGCCGCCGAACCCGAAGGTAAAGCGCGATTGCCACGCACACCACCACCAGCGCACTACAACCCAGGATGATGAACCACCAAGTCATCCGCACGATAATCTAGGATATCAAACTGCAGGAGAGACCGAACCTGAAGAGTTGCCGCGGGTCCATCTATTTTCCCGCCATGGCACGCTCCACCTCATCGGCAGTGTGCGGCAGCGCTGCTCCCATGTTGACCAACTTGCCATCCGCATCAACGTAAAACGTGTCTTCAATCCGTACCCCAAGCTTTTCCTCGGGAATGTAGATTCCGGGTTCGATGGTAAACACTGCTCCTGGCCCCAGCGGGACGTTATAGTCGCCTGGATCGTGCACTCCGAGGCCAACATAGTGTCCCAGGCCGTGAATAAAGTATTTGCCTAAAGGTTCGCCATGCTGATCCTTTCCATGAGTGTTGATGTAATCGTAGGCGAACTTAAACAGCGCGTTGGGATCTTCCCGTCGCAGCGATGACTTGCCAGACTGAAAGGCGTGAATGGCGGCCTGTTGTGCACCCAGCACGATGTCATAGATCTCGCGCTGCCGTGCGGTAAATTTTCCGTTTGCCGGAAGCGTGCGTGTGATATCGGAAGCGTACATCGAGTATTCACCCGCGGCGTCGATGACCACGACGTCTCCCGATTGAATCGTGGCCGAGTCGTCGGAATAATGCAGTACGGTGGAATTGAAGCCTGCGCCGACAATCGGAGCATAGGAGAGACGTTCGCATCCGCGCTTGCCCCATTCATACTGCAACAGGGCGGAGATCTCCCGTTCGGTGATGCCGGGCTTCATCGCCCGCATGGCTGCCAGGTGAGCCGCCACGGTCGCATCCGTCGCCTTGCGGATGAGTTCGATCTCGCCCTTGTCTTTTACGGTGCGCAGGGAAGAGAGCAGCGGCTTTACATCCTGATAGGACGCGAAGGGAATGAAGGCATTCGTGCGCTTGAGCCAGTCGAGGCCGCTTGGAGACGCGGAATCGTGGCCGTAAGCCGGCAAATCGGTGTAGACCGTTGGCCGTTCGGGAAGCAGGCGGATTAATTCGTCTCGCAGCTTGTCGAGAACTTCGACGCGCTCGAAACCGGTAATTTTCGGTGCTTGCGGGTCCGTGGCGCTCAGCTTCGGGCCCGTCCATTTTTCCTCGACCTTATTATTGGCGGCGAGAAAGAGAATCTCCGTATAGGGCCGCGATGGCTTGTCCGCCGATGCCTCCGCTGCAGGAACAATCAGCAACACGGCGCCCGGTTCCACCCAGCCCGAAAGATAGTAGAAATTGTCATCCTGACGAAATCCATAAACCGCGTTGGGACCCTCCGACTCCATCGGGGCGAACATTAGCACCGCCGAGCCCGAGCTCTTCTTCGCCAGCGCTTCGCGGCGAGCTCGATAGTCAGCGTTCGGTTGACGCTCAAGCGACAGTGCCAGATGGGTGGCGAACATCACAAGCAGCAGCGCAAGAAATTTCTTCACCAGGACCTCACTGCGCGCTTCCGCGCGGCTTTGAGAAAGCTCAAAATGTGGGTAATGCTTCAGACCCCGACGGGGAATGGCTTGGTATGCGTCTCGGCACTGAGCGACAGGCCCGTGAAACGTCCTTGCAGCAAAGACATTAATCCGGTGTACCAGTAGCCGATAACGAAAAGCAGCAGGAAAGGTACCGTAATGTAGTTCTCGTTGTCGAGTGCGTAGTAAACCGTTAAGGCGAAATAGGAACCAATCAGCAACTCCACCCAGGGGATCCATCCCAGGCGGCGGCGGTACTTCGACTTCACTCCCAGCTTGTGCTTCTTGGTCTCAACCCCGTATTTCGGAGTGCGAGCGAAGGGGCTTTGCTGGCCGATGAGGGCTTCCAGCACCGCCTTGGTATTGGTGATCGTGAGCCCGATTCCAAGCGCCATCAGGAACGGCAAGTAGAGCAGCGCACGCGGCCAGGTCTTCGGGAAAAGCTCACGTTGCGACACCAGGTAGAAACTTGAGATCGAGAATGTCGAAGCCATGAACAGCGGCAGGTCGATATACAGCATCTGAAACCAGCCCTGGTAAAAGCGGATGACCATGGCCGGCAGCAGCAGCACCGAAAGCACAATCATCAGCGGGTAGCTGAGATTCGCGGTCAGGTGATACCACGCCTCGATCTTGGTGTGCAGGGGCGCATCGCTTTTCATGACGCGCGGCAGAATCTTCTTCCCCGTCTGGATCAAACCTTTCGCCCAGCGGGCCTGCTGCGTCTTGAACGCCGTCATCTCGACCGGCAACTCAGCCGGACACTCGACATCCTGCAGGTAAATAAACTTCCATCCCTTCAGTTGCGCGCGGTAGGAAAGATCGGTGTCTTCGGTGAGCGTGTCATGCTGCCAGCCACCCGCCTCTTCAATCGCGCGGCGGCGCCACATACCCGCCGTTCCGTTGAAATTAAAGAAAACTCCGCTTCGTGCCCGCCCGGAATGCTCCAGTACGAAATGGCCGTCGAGCAGAATCGCTTCCACTTCGGTCAGAAACGAGTAGTTGCGATTGATGTGAGTCCAGCGAGTTTGCACCATCCCGATTTTGGGATCGCTAAAGTGATGGACCACCTTGAGCAGAAAATCTTCCTGAGGCGTGAAATCAGCGTCAAAGATCGCAATGAACTCGCCCTTCGCGGTCTTCATGCCTTCTGCCAGAGCGCCGGCCTTGAATCCTTGGCGATTCGTGCGATGGTGATAGCTGATGGGATTTCCCAGCGCCGCGTAGCGCTCGACCACGTTCTTCACCACCTCCACCGTCTCGTCGGTAGAGTCATCGAGCACCTGGATATCGAGCTTCTCGCGCGGATATTTCAGCTTGCACACGCTGTCGATGAGCCGCTCCGCCACAAATTGCTCGTTGAACATCGGCAACTGCACCGTGATGCGCGGGAGTTCTTCAAACTGCGCCACCGGTTCGCGGGTATGGTTCTTGCGGTTTTTGTAATAGAGATAGACCAGGATATAGCGGTGCATCCCGTAAGACGCCAGCAGAATTAAAACGAAAAAGTAGGGAATCAACAGGGCGTAGTCGAAGGCGTTCGCGTGATAAAGTCCCTGGAACGTGCGGTCGAGGAAATGCTGCCGGATGTAGGAAGCGAATCCCTTGTTGGCATAAATGAAGACGGCCGCCAACGATGTCACGTGAGTGATGAACAACTCAGCCAGCGGAATACTCTCTCAGGGCGGTTCCCACTAGGACCTCGAACCGATCATTCTACCTGAAGCGTTCCCAGGGTCCTTGCCGGGTTCGATGGTTTGCAAAATACTAGGGTTGGTCCGCTGGCGCGGGAAGCACTTTCAACGTCACCCTCTGCCGGCCTGCCTTCTCCACTTTGACCGAAGTCCCCTGCTCTTCAAATTTCTTAAGGAATTCAGGATCCAGATACTGCTCGTCCTCCAGGCTCTCCCATGCCACGACGGTATAGCTTCCAGGCCGCAGCCCGCGCAGCTTGAAATGGCCCTGCTGATCCGTGCTTCCCCTTTGATAGTAACTTCTTCGTTTACGGTACTTCGGTTCGG
>QIAI01000569.1:2854-3974 GCA_003224995.1 Acidobacteriota bacterium | reverse complement strand
TGGATTTCCCACCGGAGCCCAAGGTTCAGCGTGAGTTTTCGCGTGGCTTTCCAGTCATCCTGCAAGTACCATCCGTGGAACCAGGTGCGGCTTACATTCGAAATGGCAATCCCGGTGTTGCACGCACCACCTTGGCACCCGGAGCTGGTGGAAAGGCCCATCAGCATCGAGGCGATTGAGTCGCCAGTTCCATTGACGTTCTTACCCGTGTTATCCAGGGCACCCGTGAACAGATTGTTAAAGTTAAAGGTAGTGAAGTGGAATCGCCCGCCGTTTTCGTCGGTCGCGACCGCCATATACCCGAAGGATAGCTGATGTTTCCCCCGCACTTTGACGAAGTCGAGAGAGCCACTGGAAGCCGCCCGGGGAAAAGCTCCCTGTCCGGCCCCCGCCAATGGCCCTTGGGACAAATAGCTGGAGACACTGATAATGGGGAATTGCGGCGAGTATGTGTCTATGAAACTCGGCAACCCAAGAGAGGAGGCCTTGAAGCCGTTGCTTTGCACATCGTTGCCTTCAACCCACTTCATTCCGCCTAGATTTAGGCTCATAGTGAAAGTGGGACTAAAGACCTGGCTCAGTCCGACACCGACATTCCAGCGGTTATTGGGGTTTCTCTGTCCCGGGCCGGCGGGATTGCTGGCGCCGAAGAAAGGAGCCTCTTCATCCTTGTATGCCTTCTTGTGGGAAAATCGTCCGTAGAGGCGCGTGCTTTCACTGAAGTTGTGGTCAATGCGACCGCTGAACTCGTCCGAATAGTCGGCCTGAAGGCCGGTAGCGCTCCAGTTGTTGGACAACGCGGTGCTGTTCGGGGTGGGATAAAAGTTGACCAGCGTCTGCCCGATGCTGTTGATGAGCGACCCGCCCGTGTAAGGCGATACATATGTCGCCAAGTTGTTCCCCGGGATGGGGTCGCGCGTATCGACGCCGCCTACCTTACGTGTGCTGTATGGATCATAAAGCTGACCAGTAAGAATCGGCCTGCCCAGCCCGTCGACGCAAGCCTGATTGCTTTGTGAACCGCAGGTCATTGCCTGCGGTCCCAACAGTTGCGAGAAGTCCCCGTTGCGGAAGGCCGGAATTGGCGAGCTGCCGGATAACAGTCCGGCGTTGTGGTCTC
>QIAI01000569.1:0-2775 GCA_003224995.1 Acidobacteriota bacterium | reverse complement strand
GTTGTTAAAGTAGTTGTTGGCGTCGAGGGCGCTATTGCGCAGATAATCGTACACGTCTCCGTGCAACTGGTTGCCACCGGACTTGGTCACAACGTTGATCACGTTGCCAGTGCTCCAACCGTATTGCGCAGTAAAGCTATTCTGTTGGACCTTGAACTCCTGCACGTTGTCAGGAGAGGGGACATAAATGACCCCGCCCCAGCCCTCGCTGGCATCCCACGCGCCGTCTAGCAGGAATGCCGTCGTTCCAAAGTAACCGCCGCCAAAATTAAAGAATGAGACGTCCTGGTCGGCGGAGCCTTGCTGTCCGCCCGACGAAATGGTTTGCCTTTGCGACAGGTTATTAACCGACGAGTTCAATTCCACAAAGTTGAATACGTTGCGAAGATTGAGGGGCAACTCCGTAATCTGCTTGGTTGAAATTTCAGCACCGACGTTCGCGTTCTCGGTCTGCAGCAGAGGGGCAACCGCGGTCACCTCGATCTGTTCAATCGACCCGATGGTCAACGTGACGCTCTGACTGGCAGACTGCCCGACCGCAAGCATGATCCCTTCCTGCTTGAAGGTCTTGAAACCTGGGGCCTGTACGCTCAGGGTGTAGGTAGCCGCCGGCAGAAGCGAAAATGAGAAATTTCCTTCTGCATCCGTCTTAAAGGTTCGCGTGATGCCTTTTTCAGGGGAACTTACTGTGACACTAGCGCTGGCGACGCGTGCTCCGGAGGAGTCGGACACCGAGCCTGAGAACGAAGCGCTGGAAGCCAGCGTTTGACCGTCCGCCCCGGGCAGGATGATGCTGATCGCGAGGGCAGCAACCGCCAGAAATAGAAACAGGGAGAGACTCGGAAACTTGGGCATCGACAAGGACCCCTCTCAGCTTGCGATTGACGTTATCGGTAACTGTACCGAAGTTTGCGCATTCTAGTATTAGCCCTAGGGTGCCTGTCAAGAGGATTCTTGATTTCGAAGAGTTTTGATTCCCAGATCAGATCCGCGAACAAAATGTGAGTGCTGCAATCACCCTTATTTGTGGGGCTGATGGGGTTGCACGGTTGAATGCCGGATGGCGCTTCGACGTGGCCGTCTACACACTGGAGGAAAACGGCGTGCTCGCCCCACTACTCGTTGTCGTCTCGGCGAGGGAGCCTCTGGCCTATCCTCACGAGCGTTGCAGTTTTCAGGTGTGCTGGTCCTGCTATAAACGTAATGCGAACATGCCTCAATGCGGCCAGGTGCTGCATAGCCTCTCGGATACCGTGTTGGTAATCATCACGCGCTGAACTCGTCGGGCAAGACTGTGGGCACCCGATTAAAGGTTCGCGAAACGGTTGCCACCGAAACATTCGCCCGTTTGGCGATTTCCTGAAGGGCCATATGCACAGCGGCCATATAGTTATCGCTAAAGGGACCGACGAGTATGGTGATTCATTTTTGGCTTTCTCGAGTCTTTTGAAAGCAAATATGCCAGTCTCTCAATGCGAGGCATGGCCGAACTTCACACGAAGAGCGTAAGCGTATTTTGCGGGAGCTGGCGCAGGGAGTTGTACGTGAAGGCCGTCGGCGCGCTGGTCGAATTGCACTTTAGCATCGCTGCCTAATAAGGCAATGGATTGTACCTCTTCGCCGCCCACGCTCGGGGCAAGCGAGCGGATCACTGCGTCTCCGCTAGTCGGCCAAGCAAGTCCGATCGCATAGAGCACGTCTCCTTTGGCGGTAAAGCGGAAATCTTCAGACGTGTATTTTGCCGTATCGGTGTCGTGAAAGGAACCAGCGGCCACTTTCGTTGGGCCCTCGCCATACACTCTCCACGGACGAGTGCCATAGATGGCGTCTCCGTTTACAGTCAACCAGGCGCCCACATCCAGAAGCACCTGTTGAACCTCGTCCGGTATGGTGCCATCTGAACGGGGACCGATGTTCAAGAGCAAATTTCCGTTCTTGCTCACAATATCGATGAGTTGGTGAACCACAAACTCGGGCGACTTAAAGGTGTCATTTTGAATGTAGCCCCAGGACTTGTTACTCACCGAGGTATCGGTCTGCCAATACAGGGGACGAATATCGGCGAGTTGGCCGCGTTCGAGATCGAGCACTCCGGAGTGCTCCTGCATCGCAAAATCCTTGTAGTTGATCACTCCGATGTGATCCCCATATTTAAGGGAACTGTTGTAATAGAACGCGGCGAAGCGCGTGAGATTCGGTCGGATCAAAGCTTGCCCAATCCACCAATCGAAGTAGACGACGTAGTCGTCGGCCCAAGCTGGGGAGGCAAAGGTGAAATCGTTACTGAGAGGACCGCCCCAGGGCGCCACCCAGGTGTGAGCCGGGCCGTAGAAGGCGGCATATTGCGGATCGTTCACGTCGGAAGGAATCTCGCGGCCAACGCCAAGAAAAAAATTGTGCTCCACGCGATGCGACGATACTCCAAAATGCAGCCCTTCGGCTCGCACCGCTTTGGCGAGTTCTTCGGTAGTGTCGCGATGAGGGCCCAACTTTGCGACGGTCCAGTCGCTCAGGCCGCTGTCGTACATGGCGAATCCGTCATGATGCTCGGCGACGGGAACCACGTATTTTGCACCTGCCCTCTTGAACAATTGCGCCCACGCTGCGGGATCAAATTTCTCGGCCTTGAACATCGGCAGGAAGTCCTTGTATCCGAACTTGTCTTGCGGTCCGTAGGTCGCGACGTGATGCTGGTATTCCTCCGATCCCTCGTGATACATATTTCGCGGATACCATTCATTCCCGAAGGCCGGAACCGAATACGCTCCCCAGTGG
>QIAI01000568.1 GCA_003224995.1 Acidobacteriota bacterium | reverse complement strand
GGACGATCCCTTCGGCAACAATGCCACACCGCCTTGGGGACACACCGGACAAGTACCTGGCTGCCAGGGCAATCTGGAAGTCGGCGATCCGCTGAGCGGCAGCGAAGCTCCACGCATCGTGATGCCCAATGGTTTCACTTACCATTTACAGGAGCTTGCATTCTTCTCCTGGTTCTACAGCTCCCGTTCGGTGGGATTAGGAGGCTGGTTCTCTGACAATGGCACCTTCCTCACGAACGCCGGGCCACCTTGCCAATAGTTGATCAGGAAAAGTGAATAGGGAAAGCGAATGTGGGAGCAGCTTCCGGGCTGCTCCTTTCTTTTTTTTGAGTGAGTCTCTTTTTGATTGAGTGAGTACGTTTGACGAATTGGGTGGAGTACTCAAGTGGTTCATCCCTATCTTCCGCCGCTCATCCCTCAGAAAACTCCGCGCCCTCTGCGGCGTTTCTCAGCGCACTCAGCGGTTTAGGATTCCCCCCCTACGTCGCATACCCCACGATCTCTGATTTTTAGGACTTCACTCGAAAAATTACCAGTGGCCGCAAGTTCTCGCGGCGAATCGGAAATCCTTTGCATCCTCTTGAACCAAAACAAGACAAGACACACAGACACTCCCAAAATGTTCACCATGATGTTGCCCCAATGGCTCCAGCTCCTGACTCCTGTTTCGGACCGACCGGCCGTTTCTTTTCGGCCTGAATCCCGCGTCCAGCTTGGCTTTTCACAGAATCGACCCTGCGGTACTTGCTTCGCTAAACACTTGACAATCAGCAATCCTCACACTTAGTCTTGCTCCCCTACCTGCGGGTGGCGTCCCGGGTCCCTTCACTAAGCCGCCCAAATTTGAGGTGAAACAATGCGAAAGCAATTGCGGTGCCCTGCGGTACTACCCAACCTAGTACTGCTTACGATCATTGCGTCTCTCACACCGACCCTGCTCAGCGCGAAGGATGTCGGCCCTGTGAAATCAGGCAAGCACAAGCATCCCCAGACATCCAAGCAAGTTGCCAAAGCGCCCGGCATGCCGGCACACATGCGTCGCGCCGAATCTTTTCCTGGCCGCCTCAAGAGTGGAGAACGGGAAGGCGGTCCTTTAGCCTACGAGAGAGAAAAACTCGCGAACCGTGCTTACCCCGGAACCGATATTCCCATTGCCCTCACCGACACTGCCAAACAGCACTTCGCGCGCGTGCGCAGCGAATCGGAAGCAGGCTCGCGCGGACCGATGGTCAATTCGCCATGGGTCTCGCTTGGCCCCAGCGTAGCCTTCTACCCCGCCGTCCTCGGACGAACCGGAGCGCCTTATGTGGCCTCGGGCCGGATCTCGGCGATGGCCATCGAAAGCAACTGCAGCTCTCGGCGATGCAGGCTGTATGTCGGCGCGGCCGGCGGTGGCATCTGGAGAACCAATAACGCGCTCTCGAATACTCCACGCTGGACATTCATCTCCGACAGCTTCGCCACCAATGCAATCGGCGCCATCACCATCGATCCCACCGATTCCAGCGGCGACACCATTTATGTAGGCACCGGCGAACCCAATGCCAGCGGTGATTCCGGCGCAGGCCAGGGAATTTACAAATCCACCAATGGCGGCGATTCCTGGTCGTTGGTCCCGGGCAGCACCTTCGCAGTGAACCGCTCCATTGGCAACGTGGTCATCGACCCCACGAACCCGAACACCATGTACGTCGGCATCACGCGCGGCGTTCGCGGCTACAGTGCCGTGACTGGTGGCGCTACCGGCAACCCGCCCCCGGGCACCGGCGCCACTGTGGGCCTGTACAAATCGGTCGACGGCGGAAACAGTTTCACCCTCATCTACGACAGCCTGGCCAACCTCGATCCCACCAATCCCGCCATCGTCTACATCTCGGCGTTCGGCCTGGGAATTTTGCGCAGCTCTCCGACGGACAATGCGGGCGCTTTCCTGCCAGTGTTTGTCTCGCTGGGATTCAACTCCGATCCTGCGCTGGAAGATGCATTCTCACGCACCGCTTTCGCGCTCACCACCAAGAATGGGCATACCCGCATGTACGTGAACGATGGCGGCGGCAATGGCCCGCCCTCGCAATCGGGCTCTCTGACCTGGCGCAATGACAACATGGATCAACTCGCCTCTGCGCTGGTCGTGGCCGGCGCCAACGCCGATGGCTGGAAACTTCTCACCAGTCCGAACGTCGCCGATCCCGGCTACGCCTCCTACGACGTCTGCACCGGCCAGTGCTGGTACGACAACCAGATCTACACGCCCAAGGGCCGACCCGACACGGTGTTCGTGCTGGGCTCTTTCGTGTATGGAGAACTCGGCCGTCTGTCCAACGCGCGCGGCGTGATTCGTTCGACCACTGCGGGCGACCCGGACCCGGCCAACAACAACCGCACCTTCACCGACATGACCGTGGATGCCACGTCCAGCACCGCACCCAACTCCATCCACCCCGACCAGCACGCGCTGGTGTTCATGCCGGGCAATCCCGACGTATGGTTTGAAGGTTCCGATGGCGGCTTGATGCGTTCCAGTGGAACCTATGCCGACATTTCCAGTCAGTGCGCTGCTCGCGGCCTGACTCCGATCGAAACCACGACCTGCCAACGCTTGCTGTCCGCCGTTCCCGGCGCGCTCACCAGCCTCAACTCGGGCCTGGATACTCTGCAGTTCCAGAGCTTGTCCATCAATCCCAGGAAGCCCACGGAAGAATTGCTGGGCGGCACCCAGGACAATGGCACGTTCCGCTACGCCGGCTCGAGCGTGCTCTGGCCGCAGACCATCGGTGGCGAT
>QIAI01000567.1 GCA_003224995.1 Acidobacteriota bacterium | reverse complement strand
TTCTGACATTTCTGCTGCTGGCCGCTCTCGTGTTCGGCGGATGGCTAGCTTGGAACCTGCTCACCCCGACCAGTCCAGGAGGGCAGAAGTTCGTTCTTCTGAAGCCCGGATCCACGACTCGCAAGATTGCGGCAGAACTGAAATCCTCCGGAGTCATTCGCAGCGAAAAGGCTTTTCTCATTTGGCACTTTTTTCATCGCAAGCGTTCCCTGAAGGCGGGCGAGTACCTGTTCGAGACCCCGGCTTCGTTGATTGCGGTCCACAATCGCCTGGTCCGCGGGGACATTTACACGCACACGGTGGTGATCCCGGAAGGATTCACCATGTTTGACGTAGCACAGGCCATCGAGCAAGCGGGACTGGGCTCGAAGGACGATTTCCTGAAAGTTGCGCGCGGCGACCTCGATTTAATTCATGACATCGCCCCCGAGGCCAGCAGTCTTGAAGGCTATCTCTTTCCCGATACCTACGAATTCACGCGAACCCAGAGTTTGCACGATATCGCGGGCGCGATGGTGCATCATTTCCGGCAGGTCGCGACTGCGATCGGCTTGGCGAATGATGTTCCACGAACCGTGATCATGGCGTCGATCGTGGAGTGGCCAGTGTGTACTACAACCGGCTGACCAAGCGTATGGCGCTCGATGCCGACCCCAGCGTCATTTACGCCGAACTTCTGGCGAACACTTACCAGGGCGCACTTCATCACGAGGACATGTCGACCAAGTCACCCTACAATACCTACCGCTATCCCGGGTTGCCGCCGGGTCCGATCGCCAATCCCGGGCGCAGTTCTCTAGAAGCAGCGATGCATCCGGCAGTCAGTGATTACCTGTATTTTGTGAGTGATGGAAGTGGCCACCATCGTTTTGCCCGCAACCTGGAAGAACATAATCAGAATGTAAACGCCTTCCGGCGCGCGATGCGACGCCCTTAGTTCTCTAATTCTCGGCAGCGCAACTCCTCGACTCCCATCTCTCGCTCACAGGCGCCTGTCGCCAAGGCGAATTCGTGCAACTCCCGCACGTTATACTCAATCTGAGTCAGGAATGATCCACCTCCGTCCAGTTCGATGTCTGTTCTTATTCATGACCTTGCTTCCCTTGTGCGGATGTCTGTTTCGCTCGCGCAAAGTGGAGCTGAAGCTGAGCCCGGCTCCCCTGAAAACCGCGACTCAGCAGGAACTGGCGGACGCGATCAATCTGCAAGCTGCGCGGATTCGCACATTACAGGCTACGGTGGATATCGATACTTCGGTCGGGGGCGCCCAGCGCGGCAAAGTCACCGATTACAAGGAAATTCGCGGCTACGTCCTGGCGAGAAGACCGGCGATGCTGCGCCTGATCGGCCTGCTACCCATTGTTCGTAATCGCGCTTTCGACATGGTGAGCGACGGCAAGGAATTCAAACTCTGGATTCCGCCGAAGAATCGCTTCGTGATTGGCCGCAATGATGTCGAAACGCCGAATCCGAAGGAGCCTCTGGAAAACCTGCGCCCGCAGAATTTCTACGATGCCCTGCTCATCCGGGAGATTGATCCGGAAAACGAGATCGCCGTGCTGGAGAATGGTTATGAGACCGTGCTCGATGCCAAACGTCATCAGTACCAGCAGCCGGACTACCAGGTTGTGGTCATTCGCAAGGGCAAAAACAGTTGGTATTTGTCGCGCAAGATTGTCTTCAGCAGGACCGACCTGCAGATTCACCGGCAAATGTTCTACAACGAGCAGGGAATTCTGGTCACCGACGTTCGCTACGGGGAATACAAGGACTACGAGGGAATCAGCTTTCCCAAACAGATTGAGATCGAGCGTCCGCAGGAAGAGTACGACATCACGCTAAACATCATAAAGCTCGAGTTGAACAAGCCCATGACGGACGAACAGTTCGCGCTGCAGCAGCCGCCCGGCGCGGAAGTGGTGCGGCTCGGTCAAACCGCGGCGCACGCTTCTTCCATCCAGGTGCAGGACTCCGAGGCGAACAAGCGGAAGTGAGAAGGTTCGAAAGATGAAAGCTCGACGTTCTCCCTACCCGTTTTGCTAGACTTGCCCAGTCTTTGCTGGCGACTGACAGCCGGCAGCTTATCTCTGATGATGAATAAAATGATAATCGGCAACTTGCTGCACCGGCCGATCCGGTCGCTGATCAGCGTCGTGGCGGTGGCGCTCGAAGTGACCCTGATTTTGCTTATCGTAGGGCTCTCGCTGGGGATGGTGAACGATTCTCGGCAAAGACAGGCAGGCATTGGTGCGGACGTCGTGGTCATGCCTCCGGGATCCTCCTATATTGTGGGCCTGACCGGCGCACCCATGCCGATCAAGATTGGCGACGTGCTGGCCAAGCTTGCCCACGTCAAGGTGGTTGCCCCTGTGGTCACGCAAGTAACCACCAATGGCAATATCGAAGTGATTGCCGGCATCGACTTGCGAACCTACGAAGCCCTCGGCCCCTTTCACTACATAAAGGGTGGGCCGTTCCAGGGACCCAATGATGTGATGATCGACGAGGTGATCGCCAAAGCGAAACACATCAAGGTTGGCGACACGATGGAGATTTTGACCCACGAATTTCGGGTGTGTGGCATTGTCGCGGCAGGCAAACTCGCACGAAAGTTTCTGCCGATTGAGGTTCTGCAGGATCTGATTGGAGCGAAGGACAAGGCCTCCCTTTTTTATTTGAAGCTGGATGATCCAGCGAATGCCGATGTGGTCGTGGACGAGATCAAGCACGTCCCCGGCATGGAGCGATACGTGGCTTACTCCATGCAGTACTACCTCTCCATGCTGACTCCGGCCAATTATCCCGGCCTTTCCACCTTCTTGAATGTGGTGATCGGGATCTCAGTGATCATCGGTTTTATCGTAATTTTTCAAGCCATGTACACCGCGGTC
>QIAI01000468.1:559-2845 GCA_003224995.1 Acidobacteriota bacterium | reverse complement strand
CTTTAAGTTATGACTTCTAAGCGCGTGGCCAGTGTCATTGCGATTTTACTAATTGCATCCACAGCTTTATGGGCTGCTGAGGATGGGGCCGCCCTCTACAAGAAAAAGTGTGCCGGTTGTCACGGGGCAAGCGGTGAAGGCAACCCGAAAATGAAGGCTCCAGCGTTGAAAGGAACGAGCCTTGAGGCGCCTAAAATCGTCGACCATATCACCAATGGAGAAGCGACCAGCAAGCCGCCACACAACAAGGGCATGTCGGGATTGAGCGCCGAGCAGGCCAAGGCAATCGCAGACTATGTGAAGACGCTGAATTAGGTTATTCGCTCGGGAAAGATCGCCAGGTTCGCCGGAGAGAGGCAGGTTAGGCCTATGACTTGGACACGTGCGGTATTGATCGCAGCTGCGCTGGTCTTTGCGGTCGCTGCAATGTTGGCACAATCGAATCCTGCAACATCTAGCTCGGCCGGACCTCCTGCCGTGAACCAGGCACAGGATAATAAAGCCGCACCGGCAGAGAAGCCTAAGACGTCTGACGCCACGGCCGATGGCGATTATGTCGGTAGCGATACCTGTATCTCCTGTCACGAAGACCAGAGCCGACGTTTCAACCGAACAGCAATGGGAAAAGCAATGGCGCATCCGCACAATCCAGACGAGGCGCACGGTTGCGAATCGTGTCACGGCCCTGGCCGTACACATGTGGAGGCAGGCGGCACCAAGGATACGATTCCTGTCCGCTTTACTGAAGACTCCAGGAACACAGTAGCCGAGAAAAACTACGCCTGCCTGCAGTGCCACTCCCGCAGAAACCAGCTGTTCTGGAGAGGCAGCCCGCACGAATCGCGAGCCATGGCTTGCGTGGATTGCCACCAAGCCCATCAGGAACTGCATCATCCGTTGTCCCACGAGGCTCGCTTCAACGCGCCGCTTTCAGAAAACGAAAGTCTCAGAGAGCCCCAGCCTGAGCTTTGCCTGCGCTGTCATCAAATGCGCCGAGCGCAGTTGCAGCGCTCCTCGCACATGCCGTACCGAGAAGGCAAAGTAACCTGCACGAGTTGCCATAACCCGCACGGCACACCCAATCCAAGCCAGCTTCGGCAGACCACGGTGAATGAGAATTGCCTGAGTTGCCACACCGAGCGACGTGGGCCGTTCCTCTGGGAACACCCGCCCGTAATGGAGAACTGTGTTAACTGCCATGAAGCGCATGGCTCCAGCAACCCGCAATTGCTGAAGATGCGGATGCCGCGGGTTTGCGATTCCTGTCACGACAGCAGTCGGCATCCAACGACTCCAACCCTGCTTAATTCCGTCCGCGATTTCAATCGTGGCTGCACAAACTGCCATTCATCCATTCACGGTTCGAATCACCCGTCGGGCAATGCGTTCCTGCGCTGACGAAGGGAGAGCGGAATGAAATCACGAAAAATCAATCCGTCCGTAAAGATGGCATTTGCTCTATTGCTGCTGTCGATGACCGTTCTCGCGCAGGAGAAACCCGCAGCAGAAAAGTCTGCCGAAGAGAAGCAATCCGAGACGAATGTCATCGAGTTCGGTGTGCGGTACCGGTGGGGTGACGTCTATGGACGCCCTGATTTGATGCTCGGCCCTGGGGGGCCCGCTGCATCGGGTAATCCGTCGATTGCTCCCGGCTGCCTGGGATGCGGAACGGCGTTCGATCCCCTGTTGCGGACGTCGAAATACGAGGAATATCGCGACCTCCGGAACGGGTTCTTCGTCCGTAAACTGGATGCCACCTTCGACAATCTCCTCGGGTCCCACAATTACATAAGACTGCAATCGCAGAAGACCCTTTATCAGGACCAGAGTTACCTGGCAACGTTCGGGCAGTACGGCAAGTTCAAGTTTCAGTTCCGATACGACGAGATTCCTCACGTCTACAGCAACACCACACGTACGCTCTTTGTTCAGAGCTCGCCGGGCGTATGGAGCTTTCCCGCAGCAATCCGCTCCACACTCCAAGCCAGCTCGTCTTCCAACCTCCCGTCTCTGATTGCCGGCACCGGAACAAACGTGCAGCAAGGCGTGGTAACAAATTTCAACTTTATTACTCCCAGCATCATCCGCAAGGCGGGAACGATTTCTGGCTCCTATGACCTGACGCCAAATCTCAATCTGAACGGAATGTACTGGCGCGAGAGTCAGAACGGCACCCGGCCCATTGGTCTAATCATGAACTCCAGTCCAAGCGCCAGCGCTACCTCGGGGTTTGGGGTCGAGCTTCCCGAGACGATCAGCTACTTCAATAATCTGGCGCGTGTTGGT
>QIAI01000468.1:0-552 GCA_003224995.1 Acidobacteriota bacterium | reverse complement strand
TGCAAGAAAACATTCCTTCGATGACCTGGGACAATCCCTTTATCCTCACTCAGCCAGTGGGAGCAGAAGTGAAAAACCCCACGACCGGGCGCTCTGCTTTGTATCCCAGCAACCAGGCTCACTACCTGGACTTAGCTGGCGCCACTAACCTGACGAAGTATTTGCGCCTGCAGGCCGTCATAAGCCCTGGCTGGCTTCGTCAGGACGAACGGTTCTTGCCCTATACAACCAACGAGGCGATTACCGGGTGTGGCGGTACCGCGGCCGCTTCGTGCACCACTACAGCATCATTGCCCGCCGCAAACCTCGGAGGCAGTAAGCAAACTCTGGCCATGAACTTCACACTCGTCAGCATCCCCTGGAAAAACTTCCAAGTAAAAGCGGGCTATCGTCACTATGACTACAACAACAATACACCGGTGCGCGCGTTCACTCCGACGGAAGGCGATGCCTCAAGTCCGGGGAGCGGAGAGGAAAACACCGCCTTCGGTTTCAACCGTAAGAATTTCGAGTTAACGGGAAACTGGTTCCTTGCCAAAAAGAGTTCGGCCA
>QIAI01000467.1 GCA_003224995.1 Acidobacteriota bacterium | reverse complement strand
CACAATCGATCAAGGTTCATTGTCTTCGCTCTGCTTTTGCTTGACCCTCGCTAACCAGGACACGCCATCGTGAACCCTATCCGAACCCCAGCCCGGGTTTTCATCCGCGTTTATCTGCGAAATCAGCGGCTCCGAGTACTTTCGTAACTCGAAGGCACTTACGTCCCACGTTATCCTTGTTGTTACCCACCCCCGGGAACTGAATCGCTGTGTGTTTTCTGAGGGCATTCGCCGGGTGTTTCCCCGGTGAGGGTAGGAAAAAATGTCTACGAAAATCGGCCGCTTCGAAATTCTTGGGGACCTTGCAAAATCGGATTGGGGCTCCGTCTACAAAGCCAGCGATCCGGAGAGTGGGCAGACGGTTGCCCTGAAGACTTACCGCCTGGACGTTTTCGGTGAGCAGGCCGAAGAAGTCGTGCAGCGCATTTTGCAGGAAGCCGAAACCACCAAGGATCTCAGCAGTGTCAACATCACCCCCGTGTATGGCGCGGGCGAAATCGATGGCCAGTTCTGCGCCGCCATGGAATACATCCAGGGCAACAGTATCGCGACCATGCTGGCGCGCAAAGAAGGGTTCTCCATCTGGGATTTGTTGGACATCAGCCGCCAGGTTTGCCAGGGACTCGACCACGCTCACGAACACAACGTGTTCCACTTCAGCCTCGAACCCGCCAAGGTCATGGTGACCTGGGACGGCACGGTCAAGATCCTCAGCTTTGGCATTTCAAGCACGGGTTACGTCGCGGCTGGCGCTGCCGGCGCTCCGCCCTCCGTGCTCTATTACATGTCGCCTGAACAGGTTCGCGGCGAGAAGTTGGATGCACGCTCCAACCTGTTCACCTGGGGCGCCATGCTCTACGAAATGGTGACCGATCAGAAAGCCTTCGACGGCGAAGACGCGGACACGGTCCGGCAAAAGATTCTGGAAGAGATGCCAGTCACGCCGGCCATCCTGAATCCAAAGATTAATCCAGTGGCCAGTGACGTAATCATGAAGGCGCTGGCCAAGGATCCCACGGAGCGCTACTCGAGCGGCCGCGAAATGGTCAACGATCTGGAAAAGGCGCGCGAGAGTTCCACCAAGGCAACCAAGAAAGACGCGCCCAAGACGCCTGCGGCAATGGGCGCTGCCAAGTCGGCCGTAGCTGCCAAGTTTGCGACGGCGCCGAAGCCGCCAGCCCCGAAGTTCGAACCGCAAGCTCCGTCGCTGGCAAACGAGTTGGAGACTTCCTGGACGCCTGCCGTCCCCGCGACATCCTCGGTGAAGTCGACGCCGCGGACGGTCGAGACTCCGACCAGGGCAGCAGCAGTTGCCGCGGGTTGGAATAGCGCAAGTTCCTCGACAGCGGCGCCTCGCACCCAGCATCTCGATCCCAGCGCGCAATTTGTGACTTCGGTAGTGAAGGCCTCCATGGACGCGTTGGAGAGTCCCACCGCAAACATGTCCGCAACGGTGCTGGATGAGCCTGCCCTCGACAAACCGAGAATTGCGGTTGACCCGATGATGGCCGAAGGTGCGGCGGCGGGCAGCAAGGGCGTCAGCTTTTCTGAAATGAGCGAGTTGCCGCCGCTAAAAGAAATTTATGTCGCCCCGCCAGCGCCCAAGGCAGAAGAGCCGGTGGCCGACGAGCTTCTGCCATCCATCATTCTGCGCAAGACCGATCCCGAGAAACCTAAGATTCAGCCGCGCGAAGTGGCGCAAAAAGCCATTAACGAAATCAAGAGCATTCCACCGCAGCTGCTGATGTATTCCATCTCGGCCGCGGTCGCACTGATCCTGATTGTCAGCATCGCGGTGTACTGGCGCTCCATGTCGCAGAGCACCGACGAGGAGGGCCGGGTGCCCACCCCCGTCGCTAAAACCGCGCTGCCGGCCGCGACCGAGCAGCCCGCGCCGCCGCCTCCGCAGGCTTCTGAGCCGGTGCAGGCCGTCGCCGAGGCTCCGGCTGAACCTGAACCGCCAGCCCCTGCCGGTAAACCGTTTGTCGCGACCAAAGGACGCAGTCCGAAGAACAAGAGGAACGCAGCCCCTTCCCCGGCGGCCGCGGTTCCCGGACAGTTGGCAATCGACACCACGCCCGCGGGAGCACAACTCGAAATCGATGGCCGCAGCGACGCGAATTGGGTTTCGCCCTACGGGTACACTTCGGAGACGCGCACCGTGGATGTGGTTTCAGCGAGTAAAGCATCTCTGGTCGTACACCTGGTCTCGTTGAACGCGACCATGAATGTTTCCAGCGAACCGCCCGGCGCTGCCATCTTCGTCGACGGCAAGGACAGCCTGCGCGTGACCCCTTCGGTGATCACCCTGGAGAAGGGCACGCATACCATCCTGGTGCGCAAAGCCGGCTACCTCGACGAAACGACTTCGGCCGCAGGTCAGCCCGGGCAGAACTATCATTTCGCCAGCACCCTGCGACCGCTGGGCAATGTCGACGAAATCAAAACCGTGGGCAAGTTCAAGAAACTGTTTGGCGGCAGTGGCGCGCAGGCGGGGATGGGCAAGGTCAGCGTGAAGACTTCTCCCAAAGGCGCGCAGATTGCCATCAACCGGCGCCTGCTGGAGAAAACTTCGCCCGTGGAAATCCTGCTGAACCCCGGCAACTACGTGGTGGATATCACCTTGACCGGCTACAAACCGGTACAGAACGTGATTAGCGTAGATCAGGGCGGCAGCCTGGTCATCGACGAACCAATGCAGACGCAGTAATTGGTCGCTGGTCCTTGGTCGTTAGCTTGGTGCCGGTCATCGGTCGTCGGCCCTCAGACTGATGAAGCGACGGTCGTCTTCGCCCCCCCGGCAGGCGCTGTTCTCAAGTCCGCAGGCGCTGTTTTTTCAGCGTCGGCGGGCGAGGACGCCCGCCGCTCCACGACCTCGTGTTGATTGGACAAACGCAAGCCGGCCTTCTTGGACATAGACTCCCGATCATTTTCTGCAAGAACGCAATCATTGTTCTCCTTCGTTTGCCGAATAGCCGTCAGTTAACATAGTGCAGCCAGGAGGGCCCGGGACGCGTCGCCCGGCGGCGGACAAGGGAAACCATGGGCAACACGTCGAAAAGCGCTTGTAGGTCTTCTAATCGCGATTACGGGGCCTCGTATCTCGTATCCAGACTTCAGTTTGTCTCATCTGCATACACCGCAATTGATTTTCAATAACTTAGCTGTAAGTAATTGATATTTCGCAACCGGAGTTGGTATGCGGTTCGTGGTCAATCCTGGCGCTGCGATTTCGCCAGAGCAGGTCTCGAGTTTCAGGTCTCAGGTCTCAGGTCTCAGGTCTTGAGTGTCTGCAAATCGAGTGTGATCGTCGGGCTGTGGTTTTGCAGTCTGGTGCTTTTCTCGTAAAAATGCAAAGTTAGAACCTGGAGAACTGAAAACTGAGAACTGAAAGCTGAACGCTGAAGCTGAACTCTGAAAGCTAAGAGCTGAAAGCTGAAAGCGGAGAGCTGAAAGCTGAAAGCTGAGAGCTGAGAGCTAAGAGTCTAAGAGCTACAACGCGCTCGTCCCCGCCCCAAACAAAAACTGCGCGGGCAAGTTCGCCGCGCGCAGCCTGTGCCAGAGCTTTAATTTACGTGATTAGTTGGGCAGTTTGAAGTTCACCTGGATCTGGGTTTCGATGGACACCGGATCGCCATTCAGATAGTAAGGTTTGTACTTCCATTGCTTCACGGCTTCCTGGGCCGCGTGCGCAAGCACGGCGTCGCCGCTCACCACCTTGAGATTTTCAATGTCGCCTTTCTTGCTGATCGTAGCCTGCAACTGCACCGCACCCTGAATTCGCAATTGCATGGCTTGTGTCGGGTAGCGAGGTTGGACACGTTTCAATACCAGGCCTTCCATCACGCCCTGGGACACACGCAAGGTCTGCGCGGAAGGTTTGGGAACATTCACTGGCGCGCTGCTTCTTGATCTTGCGGAGCTGGGGTCGGAGTCTTATGGCCGGTATCGCTGCGCACGATCAGCCGCTGCGTGACTTCTGGCTCGGCGGGAGCGGAAGCAACCGGCTCAGGTGCGCTTTGTTTCGGTGACGGCTTCGACGGAGTGGGATGGGTTGCTGCCGCGGGTGACGGAGCCGAATTCCCCAGCGTGATGTCTTGGCTCGCGGCTTGGGCGGGGGCAGCCGTTTCCCGCGCACTGCTGGTGTCGGCCGCGCGCGCCGCACTCCCAGGACTGCTTTGGCTGGCGGCGGCCGGCGTCGAAGGTTTGTTCCCGCTATTTCTCAGGCTCAGATATCCAGCCGAGCAAGCCAGTAATACAACCGCGGCCACAATCACGATGGCTTTCGTCTTGCCGCCACCTTCCACCTCATCCGGATCGTACGCGCCGGGGAAGAATGTGGGCGGAGCAACTTCGCTGGTCGTGTCGACACTAACTTTCGCTGTCTTCGGTTCTGGAACTTCGTGCACCACTGTCTTGCTGATGGCGAGTGCTGGCTCGACCTTAGGCGCTGGAGTGCTCGCCTTCTCAACCGCGGGCGCGGCCGCTGCCGCATGGCCTTGTGCCTGGAACATCGCTCCCGACATCACTCGTTTTTCAGCCGCAGGCTTCGCCGCTACTGGGTCTTGTGCCTCGACCTGCCCGGCTGCTTCCGCGGCGCGACGCAGTGCCGACGCCATCGGCTCCGCCATTTTTGCGGAAGGCTGCCAGGGAAACTTGCTCGTGCCTGCCGATGTGCCAGCCACCGGACCCGGTGACGCGCTTTCGGTTTCTGGCGAGGTCAATTCCTCAATGTCCGCTTCCAGAATCGTATCGGAATCCAGTTCATCGACTTCCGCCAGCGATGCGGAGGCCACCATGGCGGGCCAACTTGGCGTGGCTACAGGCTTCTGCGTCGGAACTGCTGGTGCAGCCGGCTTCGAGGTCGCGGCTTTTGAAGCTGCAGCCGGAGCTAGTGCGGAAGGCTTCGCAGGCGTAGCAGCAGCCTTGACCGGAACCGCCGGCGGCGCGCTCGCTGCGGGTGCAACATTCTTCGCGGGATCATTTCCCTTGCGCAGCAGTCCACGAGCAACGCGCAACGTGCCTTTGGCCTGCTCCACATTGATGGGTTTGGTGAGAACCAGGTTGGCGCCGATGCGAAACGCTTTCGCCACACCTGCCTGGCCTTCCACCACAGCCACCGCCAGCGACGACTGGTTCGAACTGGAATTGCGCGCGCTCTTGAACAGGAGTGTCGCGTTCTGCTCGTTGTCGCAATCCACCACCACCGCATCGAAGTGTTGCGCCATCAATTTCTTGACGGCCACAAACGGCTCCGTACAGGGTTCGACCGTGAAGTCTAGGTCGTTCAGAACGTGCGTGACGTTGCGTGCGGTTTTCTCGTCTGGACAGAACAGTAATGCCTGGTAACCCATGGCGTAATCGTAGGTATAGCCGGGAAACGCGGCAAGTTACGGCAGTAATGGGAGTTGTAGGCTGGTAAGAGACGGGTTTACGGGCCTCTCCAGGAGCCCGGAATTTAGCTTACGGCAGTTTGAAATCCACCGTAACGCGTGTCTGGAAATCGGAAGCGTCGCCATTGTGCGCATAAGGTTTGTAGCGCCATTGCTTCACCGCATCGGCAGCCGCCTGGGCCAGCAAAGCATCTCCGGAAACCAGCTGCAGGGAATCCACTTTGCCTTGCTTGTTGATGATGGCCTGCAGAACGACAGTACCCTGAATTTTGCGGGCGCGGGCTTGCTTCGGGTAGTTCGGATGAACCCGGTGCACCACCTGGTCGTCGGCGTAATCTTCCGGGACTTCCAACAAATCGCTGCTCGAGTTTTTGGAAGCTGCGGTGGCCGGCATAGTCGCGGAAGCGGCTACCAGTGCGGGATTGCTTGCGGGGTGAGTAGTGTCTTGCTTCGCAGGCTGAACGCTGGCGGGTTTCGGTGCATTGTCCGCTGACGATGCATTGCCTGATGGCGTTGGAGAATTCGAGCCCGGCGCGTTCGGCGTTGCGTTTGTAGTTGCCGTGGAGGACGGGGTCGCAACCGAATTCGGCAGAGATGCCGGGTCGGCATCAGTCGCACTGCTGCTCGGAATGGCAACTGGCGCCGGACCAAGTTCAGCCGTGACCGGCGACGTGACCGGCTTCACCGCTGTGGCAGGCTGGGGTTGTCCGCGCAGGCCGGCAATTTTGCTCATGGCGTTCAGGTATTGCCAGGCGACCGCCTTGCGAAATTCTGGTTGGGTAATCCATCCTGCGTACCCAGCCACACCCAGCAGCAGAACGATA
>QIAI01000466.1 GCA_003224995.1 Acidobacteriota bacterium | reverse complement strand
CATCAGGGAACTTGCGATTCTCCTATTGCTCCTCGCCGCAACCTGCTTCATCGTCTTTAGCGTGCCGGCTGATATTCCGGTTCGGCTGATGGCTTTCGCCGTGTTGCCCTTTGTGATGTGGGCAGCCCTTCGTTTCGAGATAGGCTCAACAGCACTTTCCATTCTGCTCATAGGGTCTATAGCGAGCGTAAAGACCGAGTTGGGCTCCGGTCCTTTCGCGAGCGGTCCTCCACTTCGAGAGGCTGTTCTCTTGGACGTGTTCTTTGCCGTGCTTTCAACTACAGGGCTGGTATTGGCGGCTGTAATCGCCGAAAAGGAGCTCGCCGAACGCCACCGGGAACAGTTGGCCCGCCGACAGGGGCTATGGAAGTCAGACTCAGGCTCGCAACCATTGTTGAATCATCCAATGATGCCATCCTCGGCGTGGATGTGAACGGAATTGTTATGGATTGGAACAAAGGCGCAGAAGGGCTCTTTGGGTATTCTGCTGGCGAAGCGATTGGCAAACATATAGCTTTTCTGGCGGCCAAGAATCAGCAGCACGATGTGCAAGAGATCCTGAAGCAGGTAATGAGCGGACACGTAGTGAAGCATTTCGAAACTGTGCGCCAAAAGAAGGATGGTTCTCGGGTTGATATTTCGTTAACAGTTTCTCCGATATTCGACGCAGAGGGCAGGATCGGCGGGGCAGCTGGTGTTGCCCGTGACATTACCGAGCGACTGAAGGCGGAAGTCGCGCTGAAAACGAGCGAGAAGCGCAGCAAGGAGCTTGTGCTTCACGCGCCAGTGGCTATGGTGGTGACCCATGGACCATCACTCGAAATCGAGCTAGTCAATCGCAAATTTGTTGAGCTGTTCGGATACACTGTCGAAGACGTACCAGATGTAGCGCACTGGTGGCCTCTGGCGTATCCCGACGAAGCGTACCAGGGAAAAATCAAGGCGCTGTGGCAGGCGCGCCTAGACCGCGCCTTAGCGGATCACACCGAGATGGAGCCGATGGATGCAAAAGTGCGTTGCAAAAATGGTTCATTTCGGCACATTGAATTTCATTTCGCGTCCTTAGGAGATACTGACCTGGTCAGCTTTGTCGACCTGACCGATCGAGAAAACGCGCAGACGAAGCTACAAGAGAGCGAAGAACGTTTTCGTGGAATAGCGAACGCCGCTCCGGTATTGATCTGGATGTCTGGACCAGATCGGTCGTGCAATTACTTCAACCAGCCATGGCTTGATTTCACCGGTCGCACTCTGGAAGCCGAGCTTGGCAATGGTTGGGCTGAAGGAGTGCATAGCGAAGATCTGAATGCCTGCCTGCACACTTATTCTGAGGCCTTTGATCGGCGTGAGTCTTTCAGAATGGAGTATCGACTTAGACGGTATGACGGACAATACCGCTGGATACTCGATATAGGAGTGCCAAGATTCAACTCGGACGGAACCTTTGTCGGCTACATCGGCTCTTGTATAGACGTTACGGAACTCAAACTGGCGCAAGAGGCGCTCTCGGGCATTGGACGCAAGTTACTTGAGGCCCAGGAAACGGAGCGTAAATGGGTAGCCAGAGAATTGCACGATGATATCAATCAAAAGATTGCGTTGTTGGAAGTGAGATTGGAACGATGGAGTCAAGAGGTCAAGGAATCGGCAGAGGACATCCGCGATCACATCAAGCATACTTGCCAGGAGCTCTCGAGCCTTGCGAAAGATATTCAGGCCCTGTCGCATCGTCTGCATTCCTCGAAACTTGAATACCTAGGCCTTGTGATGGCAGCCAAGAGCTTCTGCAAGGAGTTATCCGAACACCGCGATATACGGATTCAATTCAGTCATTCAGGTGTGCCGCGAAGCATTTCGCCAGAGATCTGGCTGTGTTTGTTCCGGGTTCTGCAAGAAGCATTGCAGAATGCGGTGAAGCATAGTGGAACACGGGACTTCGAAGTGAGCCTCCATGGTGGTGGACACGAGATTCGCCTCATGGTGACCGATACTGGGAGCGGCTTCGATTTGCAGGATGCAATGATTCATAGAGGAGTGGGCCTGATCAGTATGCAGGAGAGACTCCACTTGGTGAACGGAAAATTCTCCATCGACTCGCAACCGGGAGTCGGCACCACCATCTTGGCTCGCGTACCTCTCGCACGCCAACAATCAAAAACATTCGCGGCATAGGGGATTTACACTCGTCTCGCCACGCGCGAACACACGATCCCAGCGCACCCAAGTATTCTCGCCCGTCCCCCTCCCGCCCCGCTCGTCGCCCGCCAATTGCGGGGTGGCCTGTCCGATGCACGGGCCGCCCTTAACCGACTTTGCACCTCATCCCTTTGCTCGCAGGCTCTCATTGGGTTCTGGAATGTGAGTGTAATGGAGATTCTTCGCCGACTACCGGAGATGTTTTTCAGCTTATATGCGCGCAGATGCTAGCCCCGAAAACGAAGGCAGCCTTGTTCCCCGCTTCAGTTGTGCGTGGGCCCAGGCGAGTGGTGCATCTTCCCGGAAAGTACCGGCCAGTACTCGCGGAAGAGGTTTCCACCGGCAATTGTTGCCAGATCCAGACCATAGCGAAAGAAGGTATCTCCGACCGTACGGTTCCGGTCGGGCCAGTAGACGTTCGCCAGTCCTTCGGCCATCAGCGGCCCGGCCAGGCCCGAAACATTGGCGCCGTAGCTCCCGTCATCCTTACGCGTAAC
>QIAI01000465.1 GCA_003224995.1 Acidobacteriota bacterium | reverse complement strand
CCCAAGGACGCTCAAGGCTTTTACGCTCTGGGCATGGCATACCAGGGACTCAATAAGTCGGATGTCGCGATCGACGCCTTGCGCCACGCTTCGGTTTTGAACCCGAAAGATGCAGCGATCCACTGCGATCTCGGAATGCTGCTAGCCAGCACCGGACAAACAGACGCTGGTATTCGTGAGTTAGAGGCTGCTGTGCGCCTCAATCCGTCTGTTCCTGAAACGCGCAGAGAACTTACCTTGCTGCTAGAAAAGACCGGAAACAAAGAACGCGCACACGCGGAAAGAGCCAAACTGGCGGCGTTGAGGGCCGCTGGCGATAAAGACCGAGATGTCGCCAGGCTTAACGAACAGGCGAATCAATTTCTAATGGCCGGCAACGCAAAGGCAGCGGCCGAGAACTATCGGAAGGCTGTGCAGAGCGATCCTCTCGACGCCAAGCTCCACTACAATCTCTCTCTTGCTCTCGACAGACTGGCTGACATTGACGGGGAGCGCAAGGAACTGCTGAGAGCAGTCGAACTGGATCCCCGGCTAGCTCTCGCCCAGAATCAACTGGGATTGCTGGCCCTGCACGCTGGACAGCAAGCCGAGGCGGAGATCCGCTTCCAAAAAGCGTTGTCGGCGGACTCTGAGTTTGCCGAAGCACAAAGTAACCTCGGAGTACTTTACAGCCAGCAGGGAAAGAACGCGGAGGCTACGGCGCGATTTCAGAATGCGATCATGACCGATCCGAAGTACAGCAAGGCGTATGTCAATTACGGGTTGCTGCTCGCCCAACAGGGGGCTCTGCTGGAGGCCGAGCAGCAACTTCGCACAGCCATCCAAGTGAATAGCAACGATGCAGACGCATATGGCGCGCTGGGAATGCTACTGGCCAAGGCGGGGCGCGGGGAGGATGCGCTTCAGTGCTTTCGCAAGGCTGTAGTGCTGCAACCTGCCTCCGCCCAGGCTCATCTCAACCTCGGCATCGCTCTTGTCGACCAGTTCGATCGACTCATTACAACTTGGGCCGTTTTTATTTCGAAACTGGCATGTATGAAGATGCCGACCGGGAACTAGAGACCGCATCTCGTTTGCAGTCCGACTCCGCGGCCACGCTCTATTTTCTTGCTCTCACCGCAAAGCAGGAAAATCAGCCAGAGCGCTCGAATGTGCTGTTGGAGAGGGTAGTCGCGTTGCAACCCGACAACGCGGACGCGCAATATCTGCTGGGCCAGAATCTGGAGCATTCAGGTAACAGTCGTGCGGCCATTCAACATTGGAAGGCGGCGCTTCAGGCGGACCCCAATCATTCGCAGGCCTTGTACAATCTGGCGAGGTCGTTAGACAAGATTCATGATCCCGATGCGAAGCAGTACCGGGATCGCTTTGAGTTTCTGCAGAAGAACCAGCAGATGGCCGACCGGGTCGCGGAACTCGGAAACTTCGCGCTTGCGGCAGCGAACGCACAGAACTGGCCGCAGGCGCTCGAACAGATGAACGAGGCCATCCAGCTCTGCGGCGCCTGTCCTCAGAGTGCTCATCTGCACAAGAATCTCGGACTGTTCTACGGACGCACGGGGAACATCCCTGAAGCAAAGAAGGAATTGCGCACCGCCCTGCAACTTACGCCTGAAGACGCCGACGCGAAGAACGCGCTGGCGGCGATTGAGCGCGCTAACGGGCAGCCAGTCAAGTAGAACCGATTGAATCGTGATGGGGAGGTATTCTCTGAAAGCGAACTCAAACTCATTTCGGCTCGACGGCAAACTCGCAGTAGTGACCGGAGCGGGCAGCGGAATCGGGCGCGCGGTGGCACTGCGATTTGCCAGTAGCGGAGCTTGTGTCTGCGTGCTGGATATTGATGAGAAAGCAGCCCAAGATGTGGCCTCGGAGATCTCGGCTGCCGGCGGTGATGCGAAAGCTCATGCCTGCGACGTCTCCCGGCAGCTACTCGTGAATGCCACGTTCGCCGCGATCGCCAAGGAAACCCCCATCGACATCTTGGTGAACAATGCCGGGATCTCTCACGTAGGCAATTTGGAAGGAGCCTCGGAGGAAGAGTTTGACAGAGTCTTCTCGGTCAACGTCAAAGGAATCTACAACTGCATGCGCGCTGCGGTTCCCCACATGAAGGCGAATGGCGGCGGGATAATTGTGAACATGGCATCGATTGCAGGAACGTCCGGTCTGGCGGACCGCTTCGCCTACTCCATGAGCAAAGGTGCCGTAGTAGCGATGACCTACTCGGTCGCCAAGGACTACCTGGCCCACAACATCCGCTGCAACTGCATTTCGCCGGCGCGAGTTCATACCCCCTTTGTCGCTGGCTACCTCCGCCGCCACTATCCGGGCAAAGAAAAGGAGATGTTTGAAAAGCTGGAGAGCTCGCAGCCCATTGGAAGAATGGGGCGTCCGGAAGAGATCGCCGCGCTCGCTCTCTATCTTTGCTCCGATGAGGCGTCATTCATTACTGGGTCGGACTATCCCATCGACGGAGGTTTTCTGACTCTTCGCGGCTAAGCTCGTGGTTCGCGAGGGTGCTGGGTCTGGAACTTGACTGCGCTTCAGCATGGATCTTCAGCTCAAAGATAAAGTTGTGCTCGTAACGGGTGGCGCGAAGGGCATTGGCGCCGCGATCACACGGACCTGCGCGCAGGAAGAAGCGATCGCGGTTGCCGTGGACCGTGACACAGCGGCATGTCAGCGGCTTCAGGATGAGCTTCGGGCTCTTGGTCTGCAGACCAGCTTTATGCCCTTGGAACTGGCTTCGGCAGAAAATTGCAAAGCGATCGTGCAGCAGGCGATTGCGACGTTCGATCGGATCGATGCGCTCGTGAATAATGCGGGCATCAATGACAAGGTAGGGCTAGAACAGGGCAGCCCCGAGGCATTCGTCTGCTCTCTCGAACGTAATCTTCTGCATTACTACAACATGGCGCACTGTGCCCTGCCGCACCTGAAGCTTAGCCGTGGTGCCATCGTTAACATCAGTTCGAAAACAGCGGTGACTGGTCAGGGCGGTACCTCAGGCTACGTCGCGTCCAAGGGCGCCATTCTGGGTATGACTCGGGAATGGGCGGCTGAATTGCTTCCCTACGGCATTCGGGTGAACGCTGTTGTCCCCGCCGAAGTGATGACGCCGCTGTACCAACAGTGGCTCGAGGGATTTCCCTCTCCAGAGGAAAAGTTGAAGAGCGTCGTTGCCAAGATTCCTTTGGACCGGCGAATGACGACTCCGGATGAGATCGCTGCCATGGTTGCATTCCTGATTTCAGCGAAGGCCGGGCACATCACGGGTCAGCACTTATTTGTAGACGGTGGGTATGT
>QIAI01000509.1 GCA_003224995.1 Acidobacteriota bacterium | reverse complement strand
GAAGTAGCGCCCCGACCGAGTGCCGTCCCTACGGGCCTCCGGCGATGATTTCATGGTTCACCCAACGCTTACGCCCTGGGCTAATGTCTGCCGCCGCTACGCGGCTGGATTTTATAGCCAACTCTCGACGAGATGGAACGCTCTTTCGCAACAGAGTGTTTTGACGTCAGGCGCTTGGCTATTTCTTCAGATCTTTCAATATTTCGCGCGCGGCGTTGGCGCCGGAACCGCCCGTCAATCCTGCCCCCGGATGGGTTCCACTGCCGCATAGATACAGGTTCGTGATTGGCGTGCGATAACGCGCCCAATCGAGCAGTGGCCGCATGGTGAAGAACTGGTCGAGCGCCAACTCGCCGTGAAAAATCTGTCCCGCGGTGAGACCGTAAGTCTGCTCCAGGTCTTTCGGCGTGATGATCTGGCCGTCGAGCACGAGACCCGGCAAGTTCGGAGCGTGTTGCGCCAGCACACTGACCACGCTATCGCCGAGCGCGCCGCGCTGCGCGTCCCAGTCGCCCTTGAGCTTGTAAGGCGCGTACTGCATGTAGATCGACATCACGTGCTTGCCCTTCGGAGCGAGCGATGGATCGGTAAGGGATGGAATTGTGACTTCCAGATAGGGCTGCTTGGAGAAATCACCGTACTTGGATTCGTCGAAGGCACGCTCCAGATAATCGATGCCATGACTGATCTGAATGCGTCCGGAAAGCGCCGCCGCATTGCCGTTCTTGATGGCGGTGAAGTTCGGCAGGCCATCGAGTGCCAGGTTGATCTTGGCGACGGTTCCCATCATGCGGTAATGCTGGAGCTTCTCGGCAAAGCCCGGTGTGAGATGGGTGGGATCGACCAATTTGAGCAGCGTGCGCTTTGGATCGGCATTGGAGATGATTGCCTTGGCCGGAATCTCTTCTCCGGATTTCAGCACGACGGATGTAGCAACACCGTCTTTCACCCGGATCTCAGCGACTTCCGAGTCGGTGCGAATCTCAGCGCCCGCGGCTCTCGCCGCTGAAGTCATGGCTTGCGTAATCGCGCCCATCCCGCCGGCTGCGAAATGGGCTGAGCCTGCCGGATGCGAATCGCCCGCGCCCCGAATCAACAGCACCATGGCGCTGCCGGCGGACCACGGACCGAGGAACGTTCCGAAGATGCCGCGGGCCGCCACCGTCCCACGCAACAGGTCGGTCTCGAAGTATTCGGCGACCAGATCCGCGATCGCCATCGGTCCCCAGCGCAGCAGACGATACAGATCCTTCTTGCCCAGCCTGCGCAGAGCGCGTCCGGTTTGCAGCATGCCCCACAGATCGGTTCGGCTGGGACTGTCGATGTCAGGCGGAGTCATCTTGAGCGCGTCGCCGATGACGCCGCCCATCTTGCGCAGCGATTCCTGCAGTTCGGGATACTTCGCGGCGTCTTTCTGGGAGAAGGCCGCAATCTCCCGCGCAGATTTCTGCGTATCGTTGTAGAGGGTGAGCGCGCGGCCGTCGGGAGTGAGTGAGACGACGCTGGCTTCGGGAGTGATCAGCTTCAGGCCGTGCTGTTCGAGCTGCATGTCGCGCACGATGTCAGGACGAATCGGACCCGCGGTATGCGCGAGGGTTGAGCACCGAAACCCAGAATGGAATTCCTCAGTAATCGCGGCGCCACCGGTTTGCGCGCGCCGTTCCAGAACGAGCGGCTTGAATCCGGCTTTGGCGAGGTAGAAGGCGGTGACCAGGCCGTTGTGACCGCCTCCGATGATGACGACGTCGCGCTTCTCGGCCATCACGCAGCCCCCTTGACGTCTTTGAGGATCTCGAGTGCAGAGAGTCTCCCGGGAGCCCCCATGATGCCTCCGCCGGGATGGGTTGCCGATCCGCACATATAGAGGTTCTTCACCGGCGTGCGGAATTGCGCCCAGCCCGCGACCGGGCGCAGGAAGAAGAGTTGCTCGAGCGAGAGTTCGCCCTGGAAGATGTTGCCTTCAGTGAGGCCGAATTCGCGTTCGAGATCGAGCGGCGTTACAACTTGGCGATGAAGGATGAGCTCGCGAATATTAGGGGCGTATTCGGCGATGGTGTCGATGACAGTGTCGCCGAACTTTTCTTTTTCCGTATCCCAGTGCAGGCCGGGTGCGAGTTTGTAGGGCGCGTACTGCACGAAGCATGACATCACGTGCTTTCCGGGAGGCGCGACCGATGGATCGGTGAGCGACGGGATCACCGTGTCGATGTATGGGCGGCGGGAGAAGTGTCCGTACTTGGCGTCGTCGTAGGCGCGCTCCATGTACTCAACGCTGGGCGAAAATGACATCGCGCCGCGCAGGTGCGCGCCTTCACCTGGCATGCACTTGAAGTTGGGAAGGCCATCAAGCGCGAGGTTTACCTTGCCGGAAGAGCCGCGGTATTTGTAGCGGCGGACCTCGTCGAGGAAGTCGTCGGCAATGTTGCCGGGCTCGATGAAATCGATGAAGGTGTGCTTGGGATCGACGCTGGAAGAAACGATGTCGGCGTAGATTTCGTCACCGTTGGCGAGGACGACGCCCTTGGCTCGGCCCTCCTTGACGATGATCCTTGCGGTGGGAGCTTGGGTGCGGATTTCCACTCCGGCTTCGCGGGCGGCATCGGCGATGGCGTTGGAGATCGCGCCGGTTCCGCCGCGCGCAAATCCCCAGGCGCGGAAGGCGCCATCGATTTCTCCCATGTAGTGGTGGAGCAGCACGTAGGCAGTTCCGGGCGAGCGTACTCCGAGAAAGGTTCCGATAATTCCCGATGCCGACATGGTGGCCTTGAGCACGTCGGTCTCGAACCACTGGTCGAGGAAATCGACGGCGCTCATGGTCATCAGTTGCACCTGGTTGTACTTGTCGCCGCTGGGCAGGTCCTGGAAGCGCCGGCCGATGAACAGTAGCTTCATCAGTTCGCGCGGATTAAGCGTGGCCGGGTCGGGCGGCACCATGCCGAGGATCGGCTTCACGAAGCGGCACATGGCTTGCATGGCCTTGCCGAATTCGTCGTAAGCTTCGGCGTCGGATTTGGAGTGGCGCGCGATCTCGCGATGCGTGCGGCCGTGGTCGTTCACGCGCCAGAGATAATCGCCGCTCGGCATGGGCGTGAAGGTGCCGTCGAGCGGCAGGATTTCGAGCCCGTGGCGAGGCAGGTCGAGGTCCCGGATGATCTCGGGACGCAGCAGCGAGACGACGTAAGAGCACACCGAGAACTTGAAGCCGGGATAGACCTCTTCGGTGACGGCGGCGCCGCCGAGCACGTGACGGCGCTCGAGCACGAGAACTTTCTTGCCCGCTTTCGCTAGGTAGGCGGCGTTGACGAGGCCGTTGTGGCCTCCGCCGATGACGATGACATCGTATTTGGTGGACATTAGCTTTTAGCCTTTAGCTCTTAGCCGGTTCCGGAGCAGCTGCGAGCGGTCGTTGAAGAATGAAAAAACGAAGGCGGAGAAATGCGCAGTCTGCGCGGATCAGAGACCGCTGAGGCGAACGGACCAGGCTATGAGGGTGCGGCGCATGCGGATTAGTTTGCCATTCTAGC
>QIAI01000508.1 GCA_003224995.1 Acidobacteriota bacterium | reverse complement strand
CGTTCCGATCTCAAGGCTTCATGGTAGGCCGCAGCAGCACTTCGCTGGCAAACGACTGCGGGGATTGTGTCACCAGCATCTGGACCACATGCGCGACATCGTCAGGCTGCAGCATGCGCGAGGGATTTTTACCTGCATGAGGTGACAGGTCCGTATTGGTAGATCCTGGGCAGATCACGGCAACCCGGATATTGTGAGCACGCAGTTCCTCGGCGACGGAATAGCTAAGGCCATTTAATCCCCATTTCGAAGCGGCATATGCGGCGCCATTGGGAAGGGCATTTTTTCCGGCGAGCGAAGAAATGTTGATGATGTGGCCGCTGCGCGCCTGGATCATGAGCGGAGCGAGGGCGCGGATCGTATAAAAAACCCCTCGCAGGTTCGTGTTGAGAATGCCATCCCAGTCTTCAAGGGGAAGCTGGTGCAGGGGAGAGGAGAAGCCTCCGATGCCGGCATTGTTCACCAGGATATCGAGGCGGCGGTATTTTTTCTGGACGTGCTCGGCCAGATTTTGAACGGAGTGAGCGGAAGTCACGTCGCAGGGCACGGACTCGGCCTGATTCCCGGCCTGGGAAATCGATCCGACTGTCTGCTCAAGGTGGGCCGGCGTCCTTCCGGACACGACGACCGAGGCGCCAAGCTGGGAGAGTGTGGCGGCAATGGCCGCCCCAATGCCGCGTCCGGCGCCGGTTACCACCGCGACTTGCCCGGCCAGTACATTTCCAGTGGTCGACATTTTGGTTGCCTCCGGTTGGTGGGGGATCTGCGCAGGAAGTGATCCATCCCGCGCGAGTGATCCCCGCATCTTAACAAGAACGAGGCTCGGGTCTCGCTTGTGGCTTGCCATATTGAGGAGCAGGTACTTATAATCCGCTCACCGGAAACGGCCTTGGCTCCCTTTTGCCTTACAGGAGAAGCCGAGGCGCTTCCGGCATCCTGTGGCTTAGGCACGCGAACCGAGTTCGGACTGCGGGCTCGGGCAGGATGACGTCGCTGTATTTTCCCGAGAACTCAAGGAGCCATACGAATGAACAAGATTCTACTCACGATTGTGCTTGGAAGTGCAGTGGCCGCCGCGCAGACCGGGGCGCAGCCGCAGTCCCAGCCTCAGGCACAACCGGCCGCACCGCAACAGACTTCTCCCAGCGTTCAGCCGCAAGGCCAAGCCGCGTCGCCGCAACAGAAGAAAGAGATCAAGGATCCCGCGGAGTACAACGCCTACGTGGGTGCGGTTCAACAGGCGGACCCGGCAGCCAAGATCAGCGGCCTCGAGGCATTTCTCACGCAGTATCCCAACAGCGTGATGAAGGAAGATGCGCTTGAGATCCTGATGGGTACGTACCAGCAGAAGGGCGACCCGGCGAAGATGGGCGACACGGCGCAGCGCCTTTTGCAATTGAATCCGAACAATGTGCGCGCCCTGGCGCTTCTGGCCTACAGCAAGCGAGTGGCAGCACAGGCGGGCCAAAATCCCCAGCAGAACCTGGCCGATGCCGAGCAATATGGCCAAAAAGGCTTGACCGCGCTCGACAGCTTTAGCAAGCCGGCTGAAATGTCGGATGCCGACTACCAGAATCTCAAGAAGCAGATGGGGGGTATCTTCAACGCCGCGGTGGGCGTCGCTGCACTGCAAAAGAAAGATTTTCCAACTGCGATCAAAGGTCTTCGGGCGGCAGCCGAAGTCACTCCCACCGACTTCAGCATCATCTATCCTCTAGCCTTGGCGTACTTACAATCCACACCCCCGGATGTGGTCAACGGATCGTGGTTCGCAGCGCGCGCAGCGAGCCTGGCCCCGCCGCAAATGCAGCCACAGATCGAGAAATACGGAAAGTCGCAGTACACCAAGTACCACGGTTCTGACCAGGGATGGACCGATGTGATGGCGCAAGCCAAGGCCTCGACCACCGGCGTTCCTCCCGCTGGATTCACGATTACGCAATACGTCCCACCGAGCCCAGCCGACCAGGCTGCCGATCTCGTCAAGACCAAGAAGGTCGAGGAAATGAGCTTCGCGGAGTGGCAGCTGGTTCTGTCCGAAGGAAAGCCGGAGGATGTCGAGAAGGTATGGGGCGTGTTGAAAGGGAAGCCGCTGCAAATGGCGGCGCAGGTCCTAACCATCACCTCGCCCACCAATCTCAAGCTGGCTGGCAGCTCCGATGATATCGACGCGAAGCGGGCGGACATCGATCTGACCATGACGGCTGCCATCCCGGCCCGGTTGATGCCGAAGGAGCAAGCCGATTTCCAGTTCATCCTGAAGGCGAAAGCGCCTCCGGCGACCAAGAAGCCGGCAGCACGCAAGAAGCCGGCTCAATAACCCCGACCTCGGGAATCGCCTAAAAGAGCAAGGGCAGCCTGTTAGCAGGCTGCCCTTTGTTTTGGTACGGAACCACTTGGTTAACGGGTTCGAGTTAACGGATGGCTTTCTTTTCGATCGGAAGGGGGCGAGCACTGCGCGGCGGACGCTTCACCCCGTCGCGCAACTGGCGAACGTCAATCTTCAGTTCGCTCAATGTGCGGCTGAGTGTGTTGCGGTGCATGCCCAGCTCGCGGGCGGCCCGGCACTGGTTGCCCTTGTTTTCCTGGAGCACAGTTAGGATAAAGCGCTTCTTGAACTCACGTACCGCCTCTGAGTAGAGGATGTTGCTCTTATACATCTGCAGGATGAGCGCTTCAAGTTGATCTTTCACGGGCTCTCTCTTTCTGTTGAACAAAACGTCAGTGTAGATTGCAGCGGCCCTCTATTGCGAGGCCTTGGGAGCCAGCATCGGAGACGTCGGCACGTGTGCACGGCGAACCATGTCGAGGCCCTCGTAAAACTTGGCGCGCAGCTGGGACGGAGCTAACCAGATCGCGGCTCTTCCCACTACCAGAAAATACGGCGCGAGTTCGGAACCTTCCAACATCTGCGAAGTCGGGGTGAAGGCGGTCATGCCCATCAAAATGATGGCCACGAACAGCGCTCCTTTCAGCACGCCCAGCAACGCGCCCAATAGCCGGTCAAACATGCTCAGCCCGGCTTCCTTGATTGCCCACCGGACAATTCGCCCGATGATCCCCGCGAGGATCACAACCGCGAGAAAGATCGCGCAAAAAGCCGCGATATCACCCAACCACGGCGATTTCAAATCGGGTGCAAACCGCGCCGCCAGGCGATGATATTGCCAAGCTGCCAAAAGATAGCCGACCACCAAACCCGCAAGCCCGAATGCCTGATGGAAAAAACCTTCAGACGCCGCCACCGCAGCCGATACCACCACAACTCCCAGGATGATCCAATCCGCGAGGTTCATTGCCGGGTTCCGCAGCGCCCATGAGGTTCAAACATCCAGCCTGCGTCCGGTCAGCTGCTGATACGCTTCCAGGTATTTCTCGCTGGTCTTTCGCGCCACCTCGACCGGCAACCCCGGCGCGGGTGGCTGCTTGTTCCAGCGAATCTCCTCCAGATAGTCGCGGACGTACTGCTTGTCGTACGAATCCTGCGCGCGACCGGGCTCATACTTGTCCGCTGGCCAAAAGCGCGATGAGTCTGGCGTAAGAACTTCGTCAGCCAAGGTAACGCCCCGGGCCGTACGTCCGAACTCAAACTTGGTGTCGGCAATGATGATGCCCCGCGTGCGCGCGTAATCGGCGGCTTTCTTATAGACCTTGAGAGTTAAGTCGCGAAGCTCTTCCGCCAGTTCTGCCCCAACCAGCCGGACCATTTCCGAGAAAGGGATATTCTCGTCATGACCGCTGGTCGCCTTGGTGGAAGGCGTGAAGATGGGCTCCGGGAGCTTATCCGATTCGCGAAGGTCCTTGGGCAGTTCGATACCGCAGACCTTGCCGGTGGCCTTGTATTCCTTCCACGCCGAGCCGGAGATGTAGCCACGCACGACGCATTCGACGGGGAACATCTCTGCGCTGATGACGACCATTGAGCGGCCGCGGAGCTGGTCGGCATACTTCCGGATCTCGGCCGGATACTGATTTACATCAGCGGTCAGCAGATGGTTGGGGACGACGTCCTTTAAGAATTCGAACCAAAACAGCGAAATCTGATTGAGTACCTTTCCTTTGTACGGAATGCCAGTGGCCAGAATGTAATCGAACGCCGAAATGCGATCGGTGGCCACGAAAAGCAGGCGATCGCTATCCAGGCGATAGACATCCCGCACCTTCCCACTCGCGTGGAGTTGAAGATCTTGGAATTCGGTATGAAGAAGAAGTGGCGTATTCTAGCTGGCCAGAAATTTTTGTCAACGGTTTACGTCACACCCGTGTGTGAAGGTCCCATTCTCTTGAGTCGAAAAGGATTGACACCTCGAAGCATCCGCGAGAACGATTGCTAGCTACGGCATTTGCGGGAGATCGGTGTGTGGAAAACCTGAGGATGAACGTGGATATTCGGGACGAAAAAAGAGGACGCGGCCGACCGCGTCCTTAACATGTGAGCTGAGGAGCTCGCAACAAATTTTATGCCGTCGCACCAAAGCGGACGGAAACCAGCTTGGAAACACCCGGTTCCTGCATGGTGACGCCGTACAGCACCGGCGCGATGCTCATCGTCTTCTTGCTGTGGGTGATAAGCACGAACTGGGTCTGCACGCTCATTTCGCGCACCAGTTCGGTGAAGCGGCCGACGTTGGCTTCGTCAAGCGGCGCATCCACTTCGTCGAGTATGCAGAAGGGACTGGGTGCGTACTGGAAGATCCCGACCAGCAAGGAGAGCGCGGTCAGGGCCTTCTCGCCGCCCGACAGCAACAACACATTCTGCAGTTTCTTGCCCGGAGGCGAAGCCACGACGTCGATGCCACTCTCCGCACTATTCTCCTCGTCAGTGAGCCGCATAAACGCGTGACCGCCGCCGAAAAGTTTCCGGAAAGTGAGCTGGAAGTTCTCGTTGATCTTGTGGAAGGCTTCTTCGAACTTCTGGCGTGAAACGACGTCGATTTCCTTGATGGTGGCGATCGTGTTCTGAATGGAGTCGAGCAGGTCCTGGCGCTGGGTCTCAAGAAACTGGTGGCGTTCTGCGGTTTCCTTGTACTCCTCGAGAGCCATCATGTTCACTGGACCCATGTTGTCGAGCCGCGTGCGCATCTCCCGATACGCCTGGTCTTCGACGGCGAGTTGCTCTCCAGTCGCAATCGGAATCGTGCCGTCGGCCATCAATTCATGACGCTGCACGCCCAGGTCATTCAGGCAGGACTCCGCCATGTACTGTGCATCGGATTGCAGCTTGGCGGCTGTGGCGGAGAGTTCGCCGCGACGGTCGCGCGCCTGGTCGAGAAGCTGCCTGGCGGCGCGCAGCGCTTCGTCAATCTCCGACAATCGAGCACGAATTTGTTCGGACTCGAACTGCAGCAAGCCTTCTCGAGCTTCGCTGGCGTTCTTCTCCGCTTCCAACTCCACCAGTTGATTGGCGAGCAGCTGATTTTCGTTCTCGCGCTGGACTTTCTCGGCCGCAGACGCGTCAATTTGCGTGCGCAGCACGTGTACGCGCTCGCGCATCTCGCTAACCAGCGATTGAATGCGATCATGTCCGCTGCTGGCGGAACGGTGGCGCTCTTCCAATCCGGCCACGCGTGCTACGTGCTGCGAAGTGTTTTGCGCGGCAAGGTCCAGCCGTTCCTTCACCGAAATCATTCGCTCCTGTGCGATGGAGACGCGGCGCTCGATTTCGGCGCGGCGCTCTTCGGCGACCGCGATGTCATGGCTACGCGCGGCGAGAATGCCTTGCTGGTCGGCACGTTCAAGAGCCAGGCGCCGCAGTTCAGATCGGCTGACGGTGAGGCGCTCACCCACTCGTCCCATTTCAGCGTCAAGTTGCTGTAGCATGTGCCCCGAGGTCATGGCCTGCTTTTC
>QIAI01000507.1:933-3267 GCA_003224995.1 Acidobacteriota bacterium | reverse complement strand
CCGGACCGAAGCTACCAGCGCGCTCTTCATCTTCATCGGCGCAATGCCTTGCACCGCCTGGCTTCGCGGTATGCTGCCCATGGACGAGCGAGGGTACTTGCTCACCGGCGCTCTCCTTCCCAAGGAGGGCGACCGGCCCAAGGGGTGGAAAGAAGAACGCGATCCGTTCATTTTCGAAAGCGCGATTCCCGGAGTGTTCGCTGCCGGCGACACTCGGCACTCCTCCATTAAGCGCGTCGCGTCAGCCGTGGGAGAAGGTTCGATTACGGTGCAAATGGTGCATCAGTATCTGGCCAAAGTCCGATAGTTCCGAGTCAGGTTGAGGGGCATTCGTGAATCCACAAGTCCAGGATATTCTGCGGCACGGCTACCTCTGGCTGTTTCTGGCAGCTTTGCTGGAACGCCTTGGGCTTCCCCTGCTGGTGACCCCGCTGGTTGTGGCGGCGGGCGCTATCGCCGGACTTGGCCAGTTGAGCTTGTCGGCCATCATTCTGGTGACCGTGATCGCGTCTGAGATCGGGGACTTAGTCTGGTATGAGCTCGGACGACGCCAGGGCTCGTCCGTGCTCCGGCTGCTGTGCAAAATCTCCCTCGAACCCGATTCTTGCGTGCGCCGCTCCGAAGACGCCTTTGCGCGCCATACCACCAATTCCTTGGTCTTCTCCAAATTTGTCCCAGGGGTAGGACGCCTGGCAGGTCCGGTCGCCGGAATGACAGGCACCGCCCGCGGCCAGTTTTTGCTGCTCAACGCATTGGGTTCGCTACTTTGGGCCGCGCTGTTTGCGCTCGTCGGGTACATCCCCGCACGCAAGCTTCCCATCGACATCTTGCTGAAAGAAGCGGCCGGGTGGATCTTCGTCGCGCTGGTCGTAGCTCTGGTGGCAAACATCCTATGGAAATATGTGCAGCGGCAAAGATTCATTCACTCGCTGCGCGTCTCCCGCATGAGCGTCCAGGAGTTGAAGGCGGCCCTCGATCGCGGCGAGCGGCCCTTCGTCGTCGACCTGCGTCACCGTCTGGAATTTCTGGTCAATCCACGCACCGTGTCGACGGCAGTGCGCATCTCCCCCGATGAGCTTCCCCTGCGGCACGCCGAAATCCCGCGCGACCGGGAAGTCGTCCTCTACTGCACTTGCCCGAGCGAGGCCACCAGTGCCAAAGTTGCAATGGATCTGAAGAAGATCGGTATCATCCGCGTGCGTCCGCTGATGGGAGGGCTGCAAGCCTGGGAAAACGAGGGCTACCCCTTGGACGAGTTCTACCCGGAAGAAGAGGCCAAGGCCGTCTCCTAAGCTGGTTCCCCTGCGGGCCCCGCCACGCCCGAATGTCCAAAGAAACCAAAAAAGAGGTTACTGGAGTTCAAGCTATCCCCGGAACCGCCGTGCGACCGCTGACCACATCAAGTGTGATTTACATCACAGGCGAGAGTGATCGTCTCTTGCTATAGTCCGCTGCAGTGGAGCGCACATGAGCACACCTTACGGCATTCAGATCAGCGAGAACTGCCTGCTCTGCAAACTCAGGCAAAACGGCTTTTTCTGCGATATGCCCAAGTCCGCGCTGGAAGAGATGGAAAAGGTGAAGTATGCCAGCGCCTATCCCCAGGCCGCGGTGCTGTTTGTGGAAGGTCAGGCGCCCCGTGGCGTTTACCTGATCTGCAGTGGCCGGGTGAAACTCTCCACTACTTCGCGCGATGGCAAGACGCTCATCCTTCGTATCGCCGAGGCGGGCGAAGTTCTTGGCCTGCACGCCACTGTCTCCGGCAAGCCCTACGAACTCACCGCAGAAGCCCTGCAGCCCTGCCAATTGGATTTCATCCGGCGGGAAGACTTTCTCCGATTGTTGCAGCATCACGCCGACGCCTGCCTGAACGCCGCCCAACATCTCAGTCGCAATTGTCAAAGCGCCTACGAAATGATTCGCTCCCTGGGACTCTCGCACTCGGTCTCGGAGAAACTGGCTCGTCTGCTCCTGCAGTGGGCCACGGATGGGGATACCACCAGCGAAGGCATTCGCATCAAAGTCTCCCTTACCCACGAAGAGATCGCCCAACTCATTGGCACGTCACGCGAGACTGTGACCCGCGTCCTGAGCGAATTCCGCCAGAAAAAACTCGCGCAACTGCGCGGCTCCACCCTACTCATCCTGAACAAGCCCGCGATGGAAAAGCTGATCGAAACCTAGATCACGCTGTTTCTTCGTTTTCCTCACCAGCGGTAAGAAATCCAGGATTACTGGCGTTACTTTACCCCGCGCGGTCAGCGGCATAGGCTCCGACCTATGAGGCTGAATGCTCTGCTTATGTGCCGCGATCACGAGTCCTTGCGGATGCTC
>QIAI01000507.1:0-914 GCA_003224995.1 Acidobacteriota bacterium | reverse complement strand
TCGCCTTGGGCCACTACTCGGCCTTAGTGGTCGATTTCGATGTGCCCGGGGCCGCGCAGGTCGCGCGCATGGCACGACTCGCTCCCGCGCAACGCCGGCCCGTCGTGTTCGCCATGATCAACCCACGCACCGACGTCGGCAGCACGTTTCAGGCAGGCGCAAATTTCGTGCTCTACAAGCCTCTGGTTTGCGATCAGATGTTGCGTTCCTTGCGCGCCGGACGCGCATTCATGATTCCCGACCGTCGCCGATCCGCCCGCCAGAGAACGGAAGCTTTGGTCTATCTCCGCTTCGGGGATGTTTGTCCCGTGCCCGCAGTCGTGCTCGATATCAGCGAGGATGGGCTTTCTGTCCAAGCCTCGGAGCCGCTGCCTGCCGCCGAATTGCCATTGCGATTTATTTTGCCCGGCACCAGTTACCTGATCGAGGGCAGCGGTGAAGTGACGTGGGCAGACGATAGCGGCCGGGGCGGAATTTTCTTTAGCGACCTGAAACCCGCAGCCCGCCGGCAATTGAAGGCCTGGTTGTCGAAGCGCGACAAGCGCAAAAAATCGCGTGTCCGTCCAGTTGAGCGGGGGTTGAAAGCCCGGGCTAGCGCCAGGCCGGCACACTAATTCCGCAGGTCTACGTCCAGTTTTTCCTCAGTCCATAGGCGGTTTGCGAAAGCCTCCGCACTCCCGCTCGATCTCCGCGGCAATGGCCAGCACGATTTCTTCTTCCCACGGGCGTCCAACCACCTGCACGCCGATGGGCAAGCCCTCTGGCGAGCGGCTGACCGGCACGACTGCTCCGGGGTTTCCCAGTAAATTGAACCACTCGGAGTAGCTCCAGGCGTCGAGATAGCGAACGGTTTTTCCTTCCACTTGCCAGTTGCGCTCGCCGTGGCGAAACGCCGGGATCGCAGCTGCCGGACA
>QIAI01000506.1 GCA_003224995.1 Acidobacteriota bacterium | reverse complement strand
CACTCCGATCGGCGCACAGATGCTTTTGGGCGTGCCAATGGATCTGCTTACGGATCGTACTCTTGTACTAGAAGATCTCGATAGCCGATTGTCGCGGCTCCTCGTGAGCCATGCGGAGGCGACAGAGGACTGGGCAGCCCGGTTTGACATGGTCGAAAACATAATCGCTTCACGATTGGCGTCCGCGCCTTCTCCTCCGGCGGGTCTGCTCCATTCATGGCGGATGCTCCAGGAATCTCCGAATCATGTCGATTTGGCTCGGCTTTCGGAGGACTTCGGATGCAGCCGGCGCCATCTGATCGCGCAGTTCCACAAATATTTCGGCATGGCTCCCAAAACGATCGCGAGGATCAGCCGCTTCCATCTGGCTCTCGCAGCGGTGCATCACCTAGGGCGGCGAGATCGGTTACCGCCTGCCGAGGGGAAACCGTATCTCGATTGCCATGCGGGCGAGAATGTTTACACCACCACAAAAACAACGATGCCGTGGGCGGATCTGGCACTCGGCTGTGGCTACTACGACCAGTCTCATTTCATCAATGAGTTCCGGTCTTTCTCCGGACTAAGTCCCCTCGAATTCGTGCGGCTGACTCGCCACGACTAGACTTCCGCCGTCTATTCCGGTCAAATTTTTCCAATACTCCCCGCCATTCGCATGCGATAACGGCATATCAGTGCCCTTGCGAACTGCAAAGGAAGAAATCAATGGCAATCCCTGTTCAAGCCGAGATCGACGATAAACTTCGCGGCGAGGATCTCAACACCTGGCTCGACTTGTGGCGCGCGGAGCAGGGGCCCGCGAAACCAGGCGCGCTGAAGCTCATCGCCGCAGCGATTCCAGTTCCGGTTGACCGGAGCCTGCGGGTGCTGGACGTTGGCTGCGGGACAGGCGACGCAGGCCGCGCCATTCACTCGCGATTTCCAACAGCGCGGATCGATTTCGTGGACCGCAATGAGTTCTTTGTTGCGCTCTGTGACGCGGTCAATCGCCGTGGTGGCATAACCGGGCAGACTCTGGTGCGTGATCTGTCGGAACCAAACTGGCAGCGCGATTTGGCGACGGAGTATGACGTTGTGGTGGCCGTCAACACCATGCACTGGTTCACCCTGGCGAAAGCCGCTGAACTCCTCGGCGACATCTTTCAGTCGCTGCGGTCAGGCGGTGTCTTTCTGCTTATGGAACCGGCAGGAGCGGCGCCGAGGTTCGCGCTTGGGTTCGACACGTGGAAAAAGCAACAGCCAGCTCAGCACAAGTACGAAGACTGGCAGCACTTCTGGTCTCGAGTGAATGCTCTGGTGGGCTACGATTACGGATTCCTCGGCGATCCTCCTGACAATCAAGATCGCATCGGGGACGGGCTGTCTGTAATGCGGTGGGTTGGTGTGCTCGCGGATGCTGGATTTCAGTCTATCGATATCCTGCTGAGAGATGCTGAAAAAGTAGTCCTGGCAAGCGTCAAGCCTTGATCACCAGCCCGCCCGAGCGATTTCGCTCTTACCGAGAGAAGTTGGTCGAGTGACCCTTGGGCGAGTTCTGGAAGCTTGAGCATAACGCCGACCTTGTTCGTGCGTCTCATTCAGACTAGCCTCAAAGGGCAAATATTTCGCCGCGGACAGAATCATACTACCGAGGTCGTTTCCCGACGAGGTGCTTGGGGCGGAAACGGAAACCTGTCCACGTTTCGTCGATCGAAACCTGGGCGACGCTGTCAAACCCGGCTTCAAACACCGGCTCCCATCCGCTATCTCGCGAGAGGTCGGACTGTAGCGGACCTGCTTTCTTGGGATACGCGAACCACAGAAGACCGTTGTCGACAACGGCGCTGAGTGCAGAGGGTGCCATCGTTTTTACATCGGCTTTGCACCGTACGAAGGCGATTACAAAGTCGGCTCCGCCGGTTGAGGTCTTCAGCAGCTTCGCTCCGTCGGGCAAGCTCCCCAACTGTGCGGCGAACCCTGACGGAACGCCCTGAAGGAGCACCGTCATTCCGGGTTTGATTCCCAATTTTCGTGCGAGTTCAGATGACCTCACGGTTTTGCTCCCATTTTGCGCGCTTGAATCGTCAAGCTCCGCTCGGACTTGCCCCGATCGACCACATCCAACGAGAAGGTAAAGCCCACACTTGAAATATCGGAGAACCGCTCATTCACCTGGATGGATCCACGATGCCCCTTAGTAGTCGATTCGAAGACAAGGTCTTTGCCTTCCCATTTGCCGGTACCTGCTCCACCGCATCCGCCCGGTTGTAGGCTATCGCAGTAAAAGGCCCTGTAGTCGCCAGCCCGACCGTCCCAGTAGATGATTCGGGTGCTGGAATACGAGCCCATACTGCTTTGAAACACCTGAGCCGGTGGCCCCGGATTTGTGGAACTCATCGGCTTCGAACTTCTCTGTGGTTTTCCACTTACCGGAGAGTGCGTCGGAGAGTCGCTTTACCTGGGGAGCTTGGGCCGCGACCCAGGTGAGCATCCGTTTAGGCTGGGGCGCTGGGTTCTGTTGTGCTATAACGGCTACGCCTAGTAGGCTGAATGCTGCGCAAGCAATTGTTTTCAGCATGGCTGTTTTCCTTTCACAGAACATTGAAACGAGGACCGGGTTATTTGGTCGAAAGAACAAATTGATTGCCATCTACATCCCGGAACTTCGCAAACTGGCCCCACGGTTGTTTCGTGGGAGGAGCTGTAAACACCACTCCGCGGTCTTTCAACTCTTGATATGTCCGATCGATGTCGTCCGTCATAAACG
>QIAI01000505.1 GCA_003224995.1 Acidobacteriota bacterium | reverse complement strand
TGCTCAAGGGCGGCAAGAAACAGGTGAGGCTGGATTCCGGTGTGGGGATCAAACCGATTTCCGTGACAGGAACGAAGCGGTTGGTCCGCATGGCGATTCAGCACGCCCTGGAGAATGGCCGCAAGAGCGTCACGCTGGTGCATAAGGGAAACATCCAGAAGTTCACCGAAGGCGCATTTCGCAAGTGGGGCTACGAACTGGCCACGGAAGAGTTTCGCGACAAGGTAGTCACCGAGCGCGAGAGTTGGATCGTCGACAACAAAGACAAGAATCCGAACCTGTCGATCGAAGAGAACGCCAACCTTACTGAACCCGGACTAGAGTTTGCGCCCGAAGAATTTCGCCAGGCCATTTACCGAGAAGTGCGCGACGTGCTGGATAAGATCTACGCGACGCACGGGCACGGCGCGTGGAAGAAGAAGTTGATGATCAACGACCGCATTGCGGACTCGATCTTCCAGCAGGTAGTTACCCGCGCCGACGAATACACGGTGCTGGCGACGCCGAATTTAAATGGCGACTACATTTCCGATGCCTGCGCGGCACATGGATACGCCATCCTCGAGGCGACCCACGGCACCGCGCCCAAGTACGCCGACAAGGACGTCATTAATCCCGGCTCGGTCATTCTGTCGGGAGTGATGATGTTTCGCTTTTTAGGCTGGAGCGAAGCTGCCGACCTGATCGAGCGCGGCATGGAGCGCACGATCGAGCAAAAGAAAGTCACCTACGATTTTGAACGCCTCATGGAAGGCGCCACCAAGGTAAAGACCAGCGAGTTCGGCAACTACATCATCGAGAACATGGATGCCGTAATGCTGGCGGGCGTGAGTTAAAAGGGAGTTTCGGGGACGTCTCAGCGATCTCTGCGGCCCGTGTCTGCGAACTCTGCGGTTTAAGATTTTGTTATTTGCAACATTTTTGAATTATTCAGTCCCCGGGAGAGGACATTCATGCGAAATAAAGTAACCATCGTAGGTTCCGGCAATGTGGGAGCCACTGCGGCTCACTGGATCGCTTCCAAGGAACTTGCGGACGTTGTGCTCATCGATATTGTCGAGGGCGTTCCGCAAGGCAAAGGTCTCGACTTGCTTGAGGCCATGCCGATCGAAAAGCGCGATTCTCATATTTTAGGCACGCAAGACTATAAAGACACGGCCAACTCCGACATCGTAGTAATCACGGCGGGCGTGCCCCGGAAGCCCGGCATGAGCCGCGATGACCTGCTCAACATCAACCACAACATCATGAAGAACGTGGTAAGCGAAGCGGTGAAGTATTCGCCCAACTGCATCCTGATCATCGTTTCAAATCCGCTGGATGCGATGGCGCAGGCTGCCTACAAGATGAGCGGCTTCCCGCGCGAGCGCGTCATTGGCATGGCAGGCGTGCTGGATTCGGCTCGCTTTCGCACCTTCATCGCGCAGGAACTCAAAGTGAGCGTGGAGAACGTTACGGCTTTCGTGCTGGGCGGGCACGGCGATACTATGGTTCCCCTGGCACGCTATTCCACCGTGGCCGGGATCCCCATCACCGAACTTCTGGATGCTACAACGCTCGAAAAATTGATCCAGCGCACGCGCGACGGCGGGGCTGAGATTGTGAAATATCTGAAGACGGGCTCCGCGTACTATGCGCCTTCCGCCGCAGTGACGGAGATGGTGGAAGCCATCTTGAAGGACAAGAAGAAGATTCTGCCGTGCGCCGCCTACCTGAATGGGGAATATGGAATGAAGGGGCTATTTGTCGGCGTTCCCGTCAAGCTGGGAGCGAAGGGAATCGAGCAGATCATTGAAATCAAGCTCACGCCGCAGGAGAAGGCAGAGCTGGATCGCAGTGCCTCGGCGGTGAAGGAACTGGTGGCTGTGATCGGAGTGTGAAGACTACGTCGGATGTCAGGTCTCGGGTGTCAGGTCTCAAGTGTCAGAGACTAACCAAGTCCCGCTCGCCAGGGCGGGATTGTTTGTTGCAGGGCTGGGACACTGAACCCGAGCCCAGCGTGACGTGCTCACCGTGTTTCGCGTGACTTTCATCGGAAGGGCCTCAGGGCTGCCGGCGATTTCTCGAATTGACCATAGTCATTGACCATGGTATAAATCCCTAATGAAAGAAATTGCTATTTCCGAGTTCAAGGCCAAGTGTCTTGGGATCCTCGAGGAGGTGCGCAAGACCAGAAAGCCAATTCGGGTTACCCGTTTCGGCAAGCCGGTGGCAGAAGTTGTTCCACCGTCTCCAGAAAAGCGCGACGGGCGGCGACTCGGTTGCATGATCGGCAGCGCACAGATTCTGGGTGACGTCGTCGGGTCGATCAGCGATAAGAGCGAATGGGAAGCCACTCGCAAATGAGACTTCTGCTCGATACTCACATCTGGCTTTGGTTAGTCGCAGAGCCGACGCGTCTGTCACCACGCGTTGCACGCGCTCTTGACAACCCTGAGGCTCAGCTCTGGCTTTCACCCATCAGCGTTTGGGAGTTACTTATGCTTACGCAGAAGGGAAGAGTGCAGTTGAATGAGGATCCGGCGGCGTGGGTGCAGCACACCGTGGAAGGACTGTCACTGCACGAAGCGCCGTTGACCTTCGAGGTTGCCCTCGAAACTTCTTCGTTAAATCTTCCACACAGCGACCCGTCTGATCGTTTCATCGCGGCTTCGGCTAAAGTGTTCGACCTAACGCTGGTGACTGCGGACAAAAAGCTACTGGCTGCTCCTGGGATCAGAGTTTTGCAAAACGAGTAGGACGGGCAGGTCAGACTCTCTCGATTTCTACTTTCTTCAGTACAACATCCTTGACCGGGCGGTCCTGCCGTCCGCGAGCCACGGTGGCAATCTTATCGATCACGTCCTGACCCTCTACGACTTCGCCAAAGATGGTGTGCTTGCCGGTCAGCCAGGTGGTGGCCGCGACAGTGATGAAAAATTGAGACCCGTTGGTATTCGGGCCGGCATTCGCCATCGCGAGCTTGCCCTTCTTGTCGAACTTGTGGGGCGAGTTGCGGGTTTCGTCTTCGAACTGGTACCCCGGGCCGCCCATCCCCGTGCCGGCGGGATCTCCGCCCTGGATCATGAAGTCGGGAATCACGCGGTGAAAAATCGTGCCATCGTACAGCCGGTCTTTGCTTTTCTTCCCGCTTACCGGGTGGGTCCAATCGCGCTTACCCTCCGCGAGGTCGATGAAGTTAGAAACCGTTTTGGGCGCCTCTTTCTCGAACAAGCGGCAGACGACCTTACCCTCGCTGGTTTCGAAGGTTGCATAAGTGCCAGGTTGGCGAGCCATAAAAGATTCCTTTCGTAGTCCAATGATTTTGTTGCAGACGTGGCGGTCACGCTCTCTACCGCTCTACGATTTTACGGGTTATTGCCGGGAGGCGTCTTGGGCGCGGCCGTAGCCGGCTTCTTGGGCGCGGGCTTTGCGGCCTTGGGTGCAGCCTCGGTGCTGCCCGCCTTCACAATGCTGATGTGATTGATCTTGACTGGGCGGAAGGGCCGATTGCTGCGGGGATCGCTCGCCATGCGCGCAATCTGCTTCACCAGTTCCACCGCAGCGTCATCGCACTGGCCGAAAATCGTGTACCCGCCGTTTAAGCTCGGGTAGGGAACTTCGGTGATGAAGAACTGAGACCCGTTGGTGTCTGGACCTGCATTCGCATAAGCCATTCGCCCCGGACGGTCGAAGGTTAAGTCCGGGGATGTCTCATTCTTGAACTTGTATCCGGGATCGCCCATGCCCGATCCGGCGGGATCTCCACCCTGGATCATGAATTGTGGGATCACGCGATGGAAAATCGTGCCATCGTACAAGGGCACACCGTGCTTCTTG
>QIAI01000504.1:6838-8498 GCA_003224995.1 Acidobacteriota bacterium | reverse complement strand
AGTTGCTCGATGAATATCTCGACCAATTGGCGAAATTCACCCCGCTCGATCGCGACCAGTTCCTGCGCTACTACTATGGCTTCGTCTACGTCCGCATTATGCAGGCCCTGGGCGCTTACGGTTTTCGCGGCTTCTATGAGCGCAAACCGCACTTCCTGCAAAGCGTGCCGTACGCGCTGAAGAACCTGCGCTGGCTGCTGCACAATGCGAAGCTCCCAGTTGCGATTCCTACGCTGCTCGACGCTTTCAATAGCATGCTCGCCTCGGAGAAGTTACAAGGACTGGCTATCAGCGCCGACACCCTTACGGTGCGCATCTTCAGTTTTTCCTTCCACCGCGGTTGGCCCAAGGACGAGACCGGAAACGGCGGAGGCTTCGTGTTTGACGGCCGCAGCCTGCCGAATCCCGGCCGCGAAGAGCGCTTCAAGCCTCTCACCGGCAGAGACGCCCCCGTCATCGAGTACTTGAATCAGCAGGAAAGCGTTCACCAATTCTTCGCCAGCGCGCTGTCGCTGGTGGACGCCAGCATCCAGGAATACCAGCGCCGCGGCTTCAAGCACCTCATGGTCGCGTTTGGATGCACCGGAGGCCAGCATCGTTCGGTCTACCTCGCCGAACAGTTGGCCAAACGCCTACGTGCTCGCAACGGCCTGGAGGTGGTGCTGCAACATCGTGAACTGGAGAGCCGTCCCGCATGAAAGCCATGGTGCTGGCAGCAGGGCTAGGCACGCGACTGCGGCCGCTCACCAACGACCGCCCGAAGGCGCTAGTAGAAGTCGCGGGGAAAACGCTGCTTGAACTTACCCTGACCCGGCTGCGCAGCTTCGGCGTCCGAGAGGTCATTCTCAATGTCCACCACTTCGCCGACATGATGGTGGAGTATTTGCGATGTCATGACAATTTCGGAATGCAGATCGCGATCTCGCGCGAGGACGAACTGCTCGACACCGGCGGCGGGTTGAAAAAAGCCGCCTGGTTCTTTCTGGACCGCGGCTCGCCGGATGAGCCTTTTCTGCTGCACAATGTCGACGTGCTCAGCACCATCGACCTGGCGCGCATGGTCGAATTCCATAAACAGCAAAAGGCTCTCGCTACGCTGGCCGTGCAGGATCGTGAGACTTCGCGTTATCTGCTGTTTGATTCTGAATTCCGACTTTGCGGACGCCGCGCCGGTCGCGATGGCCAGGCAGTGTTGGTTCGACCCGGAACCAGATTTCAGGCACTCGCCTTTGCCGGCATTCACGTGATCTCGCCGAGCCTACTGTCAATGCTGAAGGAAGACGGTGCGTTTTCTATCATCGCGTCGTACCTGCGGTCTGCGAAAGAGGGCGAGAGGATTTCCGCGTTCCGCGCGGATGAATACTACTGGCGGGATATGGGTAAGCCAGCCAACATTGCCCGCGCTGCCCAGGAGATCACAACTATGGGCGTGCTGCAGAATCCAAAACCTTAATCAAGAAAGATACGAAGGCTGCCGCAAAATTTTGGTTTAAGACTCTTCGCGCTCCTGCGGGATCCGTAACGCCGACCCCAGGGCAGTGGCCCAAGAAGGCTTCTATCGAGCTCGCTCATAGTACGACCCTGCAGAGCTGATCGCTATGTGCGGAAGGATTCCTTCGCCCTACGTAGAGTTGTATCCACTGACAAGGGGCCACTTCCG
>QIAI01000504.1:4485-6784 GCA_003224995.1 Acidobacteriota bacterium | reverse complement strand
TTCGTCGTCGCGATGGCGATACTGATGTCAATGATAAGCGGAAGAGCTGCCACCCGGGTGAGGAAGCCAATCATCACCAATAAGCCGCAGACGATTTCAACCACTCCCACGAACGGCGCAAAAAAGTGAGCCGCCGGAATCCCAATCTTTTCGAATCGTCCAACGCCCAACCCCGCGGGGAAGAGAAACTTTTGCACGCCTTCCGTAAAGAACACCCATCCCACCAGCAAGCGCACCAGGATCACCGCCGCCGGCGCGCTCACGTCGAATATCCAATCTCTCCAGCGCATCTCGCTTAACCGTACGCCGCCTCGCTCATTAAAACTACGAGCCGCCAGGCTCGCCTGCAAACAGTGACTCCTCCTACCGAGTGTTCCACTATTCAAGTGGTCCGGGCTGCACGCTGCGAATTCGGCTTCGGCTTGAACTTCTTCAGACTCTTCAATTTCGTGTCCTGGAATACACGCGCGAAAATCAAATCAATATTGCGCAGTTGCCGCTTCAGATCAAACGCGTGCTCCAGTTGTTTCGCGGGAATCTTGCTGGTGATGCTCTTGTCTTGCAGAACAAGTTGACGGAAATCCAGCCCTTCCCGCCACGCGCGCATGGCGTGTGCCTGCACCAGGCGATAGGCATCTTCGCGCGAGAGGCCGTGCTCCACCAGATCAAGCAGCAGTTGCCCACTGAACACCAAGCCGCGCGTACTCTCCAGATTCGCTTTCATTCTCTCCGGATAAACGAACATCGTATCCAGCAGGTTCGTGGTTTTCTGCAACAGATAATCGACAAGGGTGGTCGAGTCTGGAAGAATCACGCGCTCCACTGAGGAATGAGAAATATCGCGCTCGTGCCAGAGGGCAACGTTTTCGAATCCCGCCTGCGCATTGCCGCGCACCACGCGAGCCAGTCCGCTGATCTGCTCGCTGGTGACCGGGTTCCGCTTGTGGGGCATCGCGGAAGAGCCCTTCTGTTTCTCGCTAAAAAACTCTTCGGCTTCGCGAACCTCGGTGCGCTGCAGGTGACGAATTTCCGTCGCGATTTTATCCAAGGTCGAGGCAATCACTGCCAGGGTTGCCAGGTAATGCGCGTGCCGATCGCGCTGGATGACTTGCGAGGAAATGTCGGCGGCCTTCAGCCCAAGGCGAGCGCAGATCTTTGCTTCGAGTTCGGGCGAGAGATGGGCGAACGTGCCGACCGCTCCGGAAAATTTCCCGACCCTCAATCCCTCAGCTGCGTCCTTAAAACGCGCAATATTGCGCTGCGTTTCCGAATACCAGTTCGCCAACTTGAAGCCAAACGTGATCGGCTCGGCGTGAATGCCATGGGTGCGGCCGATTTGCGGAGTGTCCTTGAACTCCCAGGCGCGGCGCTTGAGCACTTCAGCGAGGCGCTCCAGATCTTCGGCAATGATGTCGGACGCCTGGCCGATGAGCAGGGCCTGCGCCGTGTCGACCACGTCGTTGGAGGTCAGGCCATAATGAAACCAGCGCGCCTCCGGGCCGACGATTTCCGCCACCGCGGTGGTGAAGGCGATCACATCGTGCCGCACTTCCGCTTCGATTTCCTGAATGCGTTCCAGTTTGAAACCGGCGCGCTCGCGAATGGCTTTCGCCGCCTGCCTGGGAACCAGGCCGGCTTCGGCCAGCGTTTCGGTCGCCGCGACCTCCACGCTGAGCCAGGTACGAAAACGGTTATCTTCGCTCCAGATGCGGCCCATCTCGGGACGTGTGTAGCGAGCGGATTGTAAACGAGGATGACGCAGGGAGGAAACCGGAGGCCCTGAAGTCCTCGTGGATACCCGCGTTCAAGTTTTCGAACTCCTTACCGTCGGTTCAGAAAAAGATACATATCGTGTTACGATAGATCGAAGAGGTTACTTGTCTTGCTACGATATAATCCGCGGCATGGAAACGCTCACCCTGTCGGATTACGAATCTTTAGCGGAGCTGCGTTACCAGATACGCTGCTTCCTTTCATTCAGCGAACAAGCGGCCCGCGCCGCGGGCCTGGAACCAAGACAACACCAGCTGATGCTCGGCTTAAAAGGGTTGCCGCGAAATGCGCGCCCTACCATTGGAGAACTCGCTGAGCGTTTGCAAATTCAGCATCACAGTGCCGTGGAACTGGTGAACCGGCTTGCCGCCTCAGGCTACATCCGGCGCGCGCGCGGTGGCGAGGACCGCCGTGAGGTGCTGCTCTCCCTGACTTCCAAGGGAGAAAAGGTGTTGCGGAACCTGTCGTTGCATCACCGCGCAGAGTTGCGCTCGGCCGGCCCAACGCTGGTAACGGCGCTCCGTCG
>QIAI01000504.1:0-4476 GCA_003224995.1 Acidobacteriota bacterium | reverse complement strand
GAAACAAGGAGACGGTCCTAACGCGGCATGTCAGACAATTCACAAAATAATGATGGCGATGGAAAGAGCGCGAACCGGAAACCGGTCGCGCAAACCGGCACACCACTGCCTGCATTGGGAACGGATGGCATCCGACCGGTGCCGGGAGAGCCACCGGCGCAATTTCGATTGGCGCTGGTGTCATTTTTGGCAGGAGCGATCGGACTGGTTGCTGGCGTGATCGCTTTTGCGCTCTACAACCTTATTGGACTGTTCACGAATCTCTTTTTCTATCACCGCTGGGACACTACTTTTCGTAGTGCTCGGCTCAACGAACTTGGTTGGCTGGTGATTGTGACGCCCGTGGTGGGCGGCCTGATCGTCGGCATCATGGCCAAGTACGGGTCACCAAAAATCAAGGGGCACGGCATTCCGGAAGCGATGGAGGCCGTGCTGTTCAATCGCAGTCGCATTGAGCCGCGCGTCGCTATCCTGAAGCCCATCTCGGCAGCCATTGCGATTGGCACCGGCGGTCCTTTCGGCGCGGAAGGCCCCATCATCCAGACGGGTGGCGCCATCGGCTCGCTGGTTGGGCAACTCTTCCACACCACGGCCTCGGAACGAAAAGTGCTGCTGGCTTGCGGTGCGGCCGCGGGGATGTCGGCCACCTTCAACACGCCGATCGCGGGAGTCATTCTCGCCATCGAACTTCTGTTATTTGAATTCAAATCGCGGTCCTTTATCCCGTTGGTGATTGCCAGCACCCTCGCCACTGCGGTGCACATGCAAACGCTCGGTGCGGGCCCTATGTTCACCGTTGCCCCCATGGACTTCGGCATTCCTCGGGCTCTGCCCTTTTATCTAATTCTCGGCGGACTGTGCGGGCTGGCTGCGGTTGGGTTCAGCAAACTTCTTTATTGGGTGGAAGACCAGTTCGAAAAGCTGCCGGTTGACACCTTATGGTGGCCAGCCATCGGCGCGCTGGGATTGGGCGTTATCGGATACTTTGTCCCTCGTGTGCTCGGCGTCGGCTATGACACCATCGGAGACATTCTGAATGCGCAACTCGCGCTGAAGCTCTTGCTCGTGGTCATGATTGCCAAGTCAGCCGCGCTGGTGATCTCACTGGGCTCGGGAACTTCAGGCGGACTGCTGGCTCCGATGTTCATGTCGAGTGCTGCGCTGGGCGGAGTGTTTGCCATGCTGGTGAACCGCCTCTTCCCGGCCGCCCATCTCGCGGCCGGCGCTTTCGCGCTGGTTGCCATGGGAGCGGTGTTCGGTGCGGCGTCGCGAGCTACGTTCGCATTCATCATTTTTGCTTTCGAAATTACACGCGACTACAACGCCGTGCTGCCCTTGATGCTCGTCAGCGTAATTGCCGATGGCATTGCCATGCTATTTATGCCCACGTCCTCGATCATGACCGAAAAACTGGCGCGACGCGGGCTTCGGATTTTTCAGGACTATGAAACCGATGTCCTGCAGCAGGTGGTGGTGGCGGAAACCATGGATCGCGAGGTGCCCACCATTCCATCGACCATGCGGGTAAGCGAGCTGGCAGAGCGCATTGCGCGGCATGATCCCACAGTGAGTCATCATCAGGGACTATTTCTGGTCGATGCGCAAGGCGGGCTCTCAACCAGGAAGCCGGCGAGACCATCACCGTGCTTGAGGCCGGATCGCGAGAGCCGGTGGTTGCGTATCCGGATGAATTGATTTCTCAGGCAAGTGACAAGATGCTGCACAACAATATCGGACGGCTGCCGGTCGTCGAGCGGGGCGATCCTCGCAAGCTGGTGGGCTACCTGGGGCGGCACGGCGTAATGGCGGCACGGCTGCGTCGACTGCATGAGGAACATGTGCGGGAGGCAGGCTGGATTCGCGGACGGCAAGCTCTACGCTAACGAATTACGGAAACTGCAGATTGCAGATCCCGAACTGAAGACGTGGGTTCGTTCAGATTGGGCTTCAACTCCGCTGGGCCGATTATTTTTCTCCTCGCAACACCTCACGGATGTGGCGGTTAATTTGAGCGGCGTCCTGCGCCGCCTCTTCGATCAGTTGCACCCATTTCTTGCCATGCGGCTCCAGTTTCGACTGGCCAAGCAGATACGAAGCCTGCATGATGGTCTCGATCGAATTGCTGAGATCGTGCGCCAGGTCACGTAACCGGCTCACCACTTCGGATGGCAACTTCGAGGAATTCGGCATGACAATTTCCCGCGTGCGGGGCCTCCGCTCTTCAGATTGTACGTGTCACGTGCCCCCAATTCAGCGAGGCCCGCCGTTTGTTGTGCGGCAAAGCTGGAGCGGTTGGTTTGACAGTGCGGTCGCGGTCTGTAGAATAGAAAGGCTGTACCTCTGATGGGCGTCCTGCCAGGGACGCCAATTACTAATCATTATCTGGCCGAAGTGGCGGAATTGGCAGACGCGCATGGTTCAGGTCCATGTACCCGCAAGGGTGTGGGGGTTCGAGTCCCTTCTTCGGCACCAAGCATTTAGACTGCTTCGCGCGTGCCCAGGATTTGTCGATGCACTCCGTCGGCCGCACGTTTTACCTTCCCAAGACAACTCAAGTCGTGTCCCACTTCCGCAGCTTTTTTGTTCGCTATAGTTCAAATGTTCTGTTTGTACCCGGCAGTTCTCGATAGTCTAGTAAATAGCCACACTGATTTCGCTAAATGGTTCTTCGAATCGTCTAATTTTGAGATTTTGATTGGGATTAGCTGTCTTACCGACTTGAATGGAAGCAGTCGTTTCTGCTAAAAACATAGGAATCGTTTTCACTTCGTCGTTGCGGTCTCCGCATTGGGTGTTAGTCATAGGCCTCTACTTCTCTTAGCTGCCCGTCGCGAAGCAGCGGGCATCGGTATCCGCGCCTGAGGTTGCTGTTGCCGCAGGCGTAAGACTTGGGTCCCCTAACCGAGTTCTTGGAGTGCGGATGCGGTTCCGAGGCAGATCTGAAGTCAGCGGGAGAACTGCTTGCCTGAGCCTTCCCTGTTCTGCGCGCGGCGCACGTCACATTCTTCTACAACCCTCTGCTGTATTCACCCACTCTAAGTTGTCCCTCACATTTCCACTCACCGCCGGAGGAACGTATGGCGACGAATTTCGTCCAGATTGAAAATGACGCCGAAATCAAGCAGCGCCTGGAAGCGGAACGCATGCGGCTGCGCAAAATCGCAGGGCTCGATCAGCCCGACCATTTCCATCGTCCCGTAGAGCGCGCCTTCACCGCCGAAGAGCGCGATCAGGTAACGATTCTTTTCGGCGGCTTCACCTGGAAACATGAGGACTTGATTCGCGCCGTCTTCCAGGGCTGCGGCTATCGTTGCGAAAAGCTGCCCGTGCCTAACGTCGCCGGCTTTCAGACCGGCAAGGAGTTCGGCAACAACGGGCAGTGCAATCCCACGTACTTCACCGTCGGCAACCTGGTGCAGTATCTCCAGTTCCTGGAGAAAGAAGGCCTCTCGCGCCGGCAAATTTTGGATAACTATGTCTTCTTTACGGCGGGTTCGTGCGGGCCTTGCCGCTTCGGCATGTATGAAGCCGAGTATCGCTTTGCGCTTAAGAATGCCGGCTTCGATGGCTTCCGCGTGCTGCTTTTCAAAGACAGCGACGGCATCAAGGCCGCTTCGGGAGAGCCCGGCCTGAAGTTCACCATCGATTTCGGATTTGGCATGCTCAATGCCATGCACCTCGGCGATGTTATCAACGACCTCATCTACCAGATTCGTCCCTATGAAGCGAACAAGGGCGACACCGATCGCGTGTTCCGCGAGATGGTGGACGGTCTTTGCGATGACCTGAGAAATCGCAAGTCGTTCGAGATTGAACAGAGCGCTCCCGCCTGGGCCAAGCCGAAATTCAAAAACAACAAAGTTCTGCGCAACACCTTCAACGTGTTCGGAAAATGGCACGAGCACATGTGGGGCAAGGACTACCTGAATGCCCTAAAGTCTGCTCGCGACCGGAAATTGATCGCACACGCGTGAAGCCGCTGGTGAAGATCACCGGCGAATTCTGGGCGCAGCTCACGGAGGGCGACGGCAACTTCCACATGTTTGACTTCCTGGAACGCGAAGGAGCGCAAGTCTTAGTCGAGCCCATCGCCACCTGGGTGGCCTACCTGATGTACCAGGCGAAAGCGCACGCAACCGCGAAGTGGCCGGTCAACCGTCCGCATCGCAATCCCGAGTGGTACGAGGTGAAGAAGCAGTTCGCCAACTACATCGGCCTGCGCAAGAAGTTGTGGGGCATCGGCGTCGGCGAGAAGATGTGGAATTTCTTCTACAACCGCACCATCAAGCACATGGGCGGGATCACACACCATCTCGCGCCACAGACCGAACTCGCGGATCTTGCTAATCCTTTCTACAACCAGTTCGCGCGCGGCGGTGAAGGTCACCTCGAAGTCGGCAAGAACGTCTACTATACGGTCCACAAGATGTGCCACATGGTGCTCGCCCTCAAGCCGTTCGGCTGCATGCCGTCATC
>QIAI01000503.1 GCA_003224995.1 Acidobacteriota bacterium | reverse complement strand
CCACAATGGTGTCGGCGAGCGAAAATGGTTCTGGGGTGCCGATATTCAAGTTGCGGCATCACAGGATGTGCAGGTGTACCGCAATTCGGTGACTGTCAGGCCCGAGGGATGCGGAATCGTCCTGATCGACCAGAGCCGGGCGATGGAGAGCGGCCAGAAGTACAAGACTCGAAGCAATACGGTGCGTGAAAACGACATGACCTTCGAAGGCGGGGCCTGCGCTGGCGGTGTCTCGGACGCAAAGCCCGGCGATGAGAACTACGCCATCATTGCCGATGGCAACAACCGCTTCGATGCCAATATCTACCGTGTGCCGAAGGCGAGCACGGCCAAGCACCGGTTCGTATTCGGACACGCCGTCCTCGATTGGGACGGATGGCACAAGATCGGTCTCGAGCTCAACGGCCGACTGGTGACGTATTGATGCCGCCCCGCCAGCACTCGCCCGGAGCCTGCCGCCGGTCAGCGTACGGCGTGCACGCCGTTCGTGGAGCCGTTGGCACCGTTGCCATTGAGAGCAGCGGGGATCGGTTTCTCAGGCATGTCCAGCGCATCGGACAGATTGGTCACGGCCCAGATGGCGGCCTGCGTCCGGTTGCGGGCGCGGATCTTGCGCAGGATAGACTTGATGTGAACCTTTACCGTCGCCTCGGTGATCGCCATCTTGTATGCTATGGCCTTGTTGGATGAGCCCAGCATTAGCCGCTTCAGAATCGCTGTCTCCCTGCTCGACAGGGCCGGACTCTGCTGAGCTTTCGTATCGGTTTCGGCCGTGTCGGAGCCATGGGAAGCACACGCAGCTACATCCCGTTGTTGCTGCGCCAGCTGCCTGGTGAGGTCCTTGGCAAATTGCCCGGGCAACACCGTCTCATCCAGCATCACGAGCTCCAGCGCTTGCTCCGGCTTCGAGGGCCAACATCACGGCCTTCGTCTCGATGCGATCCCCGATGACGACGATACGAGCGCGCTGGAATTTCTGCGCTATCGCTTGCACCTCCTTCACCGCGTTGCCGGTATCCCTGCCGCCAATTATGAAAAACAGCTCGTGTTCCGAATGGTGGAGATCGGCCGGCACACAATCTGACGCTGCCACGACCTGTTTGGGCTCGAAGGGGGTGCCCGATAGAATTCGGCGTAATCCCTCCGAGAACAAACCGTTCGGGTGAATCAAGATGGTCGTTACGTCAGGCACCTCAGATACCTCGCAAGTCTGCCTCCGATGCTCACCAGCAATGATCGTGCCAGGCACGGGGCACTGATGCATGACCTTCTATGATACCTCGGGGGGTACACGTCACCTCCAGCAGGCATTTCCTTTTCGTTAACCATAATCTCCCTACCAACTTGACGCGATGTCGTAAGTTGCAGCTTCGCCCTACCGGCCTTTCGAAGCTCATCGCACTCTCGACGGAAGCCGGCCGCGTACGAAGGCCGCATTCGTCCACCCACAGGGGCGCCCTCCCGTCCAGCTAGTCACAAAGTGGTACCCACAGGCGGTTGTTGATCCGCGCCGCTGCGTCCGACATATTCGGCGCGGATCAAAACATGGTGCGCGAGTGCGATGCCCAGGCTCTCGATTGGAATTCCGGTGTTCAATGGACAGGAGTTCTTGCCAGAGCTGCTCGACAGCTTATTGGCGCAGACTTTCAGAGACTTCGAGATCCTGATCTGTGATAATGCTTCGAGCGATCGCACCGAGCAGATCTGTCGCGAGTATGAGCGGCATGATTCCCGCATTCGCTATATTTGCAATGAGCGGAACCTGGGGGCTGTCGCAAACTTCAATCGCGTGTTCGAGCTCTCGACGGCGCCCTTGTTCAAATGGGCGGCCCACGATGACCTCTACCATGCGGCCTACCTGGACGCGTGCGTTAGGCTGCTCGACGAGAATCCGGACGTCGTCCTGGCCCACACGGGTACTGCCTTTATCGACGAAAAAAGCGAGATCCTCCCCTTCGAGCAGGAGACAGGAAGCTTTATCGATCCGAAGACTGGAAGGCGGTATTGGGCTGACGTCCCGAGCATCGGCGATACCCCTGTTGCCATCAAGCGATTTTGGCAGGTGCTCACGCGTGCCCGCTGGGGCACCCACATGTTTGGTGTGGTCCGTCGTGAAATCCTGCAGCAAACGTCTCTCCTGCCCAATTTCGGCGGCAGCGATCGCGCGATGCTGGCGGAACTGGCTCTGCTCGGACGTTTCCGATGTGCAAACGAGCGATTGTTTTTAAAGCGTTTCCACGCCAACGTTTCGGCGGCTCTCGACCACAAGGAGCTGAAGGGTTTTCTCAGCACTGATGGCAAGCGCTATTCACGACGGCTGCGGCAAATCAAGGCTTTCTTTGGTGCACCGAGAGGCAAGCCGATTGGCGTCGTGAGTAAGTTGGTGTGCCTCGTGCTGGTGGCAGCACATAGTGCCAAGACCACCGTTCAGCTCATAGGCGAAAGTGATCCGCGCAGGGCGGCCCATGGTTATGGGTGGCCAGGAGCGCTTGCCCCGGGGTTGCGCCGGAGGACACCTGGCTAGATTGCCTCACCGTGTCCACCGGAGATCCCGTTCGGCGCCTGCTCTGAGCGCTGCCCCTGTCGCCCAATGTGTGATGGCGCGCGAAGTGCGCTGGTCTTTCGAAAATCCGTCCGGACTCAATTTGTCGGACGCATGTTTTCCCAAGCCCGTCCGCGCAGGATGTCCCATAGCAAATAGGCTACGAAGATGAAATTGTACCGCAGGTAGCGCGGGCCCAGTCGCAGCGGTTCCTTGCAGAACCGGTAGGCCCAGGTCAATCCCATCCGTTGCATCCACGGCGGAGCGAACGACCGGCGCCCACTGAGCAGCGTAAATGCATCGCCCACCGCAAGGAACACGCCCCGTCGGTAGCGCGCCTGGTTGTCGATGATCCACCGTTCCATCCGCACGCCGGGCAACGCCACCCACACGAAATCCGGATCGGAGCGATTGATGGTATCGGCAAACGACGCCTCGTCGGCCTCCGTGAAGGGCCGAAACGGCGGGCTGAGCATGCCGACGATT
>QIAI01000502.1 GCA_003224995.1 Acidobacteriota bacterium | reverse complement strand
ATCGATGCACGCGATTTCCTAATGGCTTGAGGCTTTGAAGAGAGCCGCGGCCCGCGCAGATTCATCCGCCACTGCCAAACGCTGCCGCGCTTCCAGATGTCTCTGGCGAAAATGTGTCGCAGCGCGCTGGGCCCAGGTGCGAACGAAATAATAATTCAGCCCGGCGCCAATCAATGAACTCGCTACCGGAATGAGCCGTCCAGCCCACTTCTCGACCACTTCCCCGCTGGCTTGAGCGGCAATGCGCTGGATGACGCGCGGAATGAAGCGGTTGATGACCTCTTTCTCGACCAGCTCGCGACTGATATCCACGCCAGCAGCGCTGGCGGCCGCAACCCAGAGTTCCGCCATCTCGTCTTCCGTATTGAATTCGAAGCCGTAGACAAGGCTGAGCTTCTGGATGGTCCGCATGGTGAGAGCAGAAAGAAAACCCAGGTCCGGAACGACGGTCAGCAACCCACCCAAGCCGAATCCCGCGCCTTGGACCGCAGCCATTTTTACGCTGCTGCGAACCACCGAGTTCGCGACTTCGTCGAGGTACCCCAATTCGACCGTATAGACGCCGGGGAAGGTTGTGATCGGCAAGTCGTAGGCGGCACGCATCTGGATGAGGAATTTTTCGGGATTCACCTTGACAGTATCGTAAGCGTGGGTGAGGCCGTGAATAAGGCCTTGCTCGATGCGCTGGCGCAGCCAGGATTTGCGGTCTTGGGACATAGTCGGTTCGATGCTGACTGAGTTCATGGTAGCGCGGAAAATCGAATACAGCACCATGATCAAGTTCGCACGTTGATTCCTGCAAAGCTCTTGCGCGGTACCTGCACGCGGGCGGGGTCGTCCCTCGACAAGTTTAGAACGTGCCTGTGCTAGCATCAGGTACCTCCATGTCATCTGGAAAACTGCAAATCGTGCCCTTGGGCGGTCTGGGCGAGTTCGGAATGAACTGCATGGCCCTGCGCTATGGCGACGATATTCTCGTCATCGACGCCGGGCTGATGTTTCCAGAGGCCGAGCTACTTGGCGTCGACATCGTCGTCCCGGATATCTCCTATCTCATTGAGAATCGCCAAAGGGTGCGCGGAATTGTGCTTACGCATGGTCACGAGGACCACATCGGCGCGTTGCCCTGGATCTTGTCGGAGTTGAATGTTCCAGTGTGGGGCACCGAGTTCACCCTGGCCTATGTGGAAGACAAACTGGATGAGCACGGACTGCTCGATGAAGCCGATTTGCGGGAGATTCGGCCCGCGGAGCGCGTCAAGATTGGTCCGTTCACCGTGCATCCCATCCAGGTGACGCACAGCCTGGTCGNGTGATCCATACTGGGGATTTCAAGGTTGATCCAACCCCGACCGACAACCGCTTGTTTGACCTGCACGCGTTCGCCGAATACGGCAAGGAAGGCGTGCTGGCATTGCTGCAGGATTCGACCAATGTCGAGCGGAGAGGGTATACACCTAGCGAACGGGCGGTGCGGCGCAAATTCGACGAAGTATTCGCGCGGACAGAACGACGGCTGTTTATCTCCTGCTTCTCGTCCTCCATTCACCGCATCAAGCTTACAGTCGATCTGGCATTGGAACATGGGCGCAAGATCGCCTTCATTGGGCGCTCCATGAACAACTCGGCGGAAATTGCCGAGGATCTCGGCTATGTCGAGATCCCCGAGGGCTTGATGATCCATCCGGGCGAGATGAAGAATTTTGCTCCGGAGAAGGTGTGCGTGCTGATCAGCGGGACGCAAGGCGAACCGATGTCCGCGCTCTCACGCGCCGCGGTCGACAATCACAAGCACGCGAAGATTGAGAAGGGCGATACGGTTGTGCTGTCCTCGCGCATCATCCCGGGAAATGAGAAGGCGATTTACCGGATGATTGATCACCTGTTTCGGCGCGAGGCGCACGTCATTTATGGGGACGGATCCTCTCCGCCCGTGCATGTGAGTGGACATGCGAGCCAGGAGGAGTTGAAGCTCATCATCAACCTGGTCAAGCCCCGCTTCTTTATTCCGGTGCACGGGGAATATCGCCAGCTGAAGCTGCACGCGGAAATGGCGGCATCCATGCACGGGTCCGTCGGGCAGGTCATGCTGATTGAGAGTGGCGACATCCTGGAGTTCGATGAGCTGGGCGCTCGCAAGGTGGGGCGGGTGAACGTGGGTCGAGTGTGCATCGATTCAGGTTCGCGCACCGACGTCGTCGAAGATTTGATCATTAAGGATCGGCGGCATATCAGCGAAGACGGCATCGTGTTGCCGATCATCGCGATTAACAAGCTGACTGGAGTGGTCGAGACTTCGCCGGAAATCGTGACCCGTGGGTTCAATCCGGGAGAAGACGGACTGATGGAGGGTGCCAAGCAAATCGTGATCCAGACGCTCGAGGTCTCCAGCCAGGAAGAGAAAGCGGACTACGGCGTAATCAAAGAGAAAATCCGGGCCGATTTGAAGCGCTACATCAATAAGCAGACGCAGAAGCGGCCGCTCATTATGCCGGTTATTTTGGAAATCTAGCGACGAGCTTCAGCCGCGACCACGGGCTTCGTGCAGCAGACTGCCTTCAGTCTGGGTTGCTAAATTCAGGCGTGCACCAGAAGGAAACCTTCTAAATAGCATCCAGGCTTCACCTCCAGGCATCCCTACTTCGTAGCTCGTAGCTCGTGGAGCATTGCCATCGTAAACCTTGAAGACATCCAGCAAGCACAGGTCCGTCTACGCGGAGTGATCGTGCGTACGCCGGTCGTGGAGGCAAGCGAGTTCAACTCGCTGAATGGCCGCCGGCTGTTTTTGAAACTCGAAAACCTGCAGCCCATCGGCGCTTTCAAATTGCGTGGGGCCTACAACAAAATCGCTTCCCTCTCGCCGGAAGAACGCGGCCGAGGTGTAATTGCATACTCCAGCGGCAATCACGCGCAAGGAGTTGCCTATGCAGCACGCGCACTCCACACCAAGGCGGTGATTGTGATGCCGGGCAATGCTCCTGCTATCAAACTTGCCGCCACGGCGGCATTGGGTGCTGAAATCGTTACGGTGGGCGCGGGCAGTGTCGAGCGCCAACAAAAGGCGGAGGAGCTAGCCGCGCAGCATGGCTATGCCATCGTGCCGCCTTATAACGACGAGAAAATTATTGCGGGCCAGGGGACTATGGGACTCGAAATTCTGGAGGATGTGCCCGCGGTTGAAACCGTGCTCGTTCCCGTCGGCGGCGGCGGCATGATCAGCGGCGTCGCGGCAGCCATCAAGCTCAGCAACCCCTCGGTGAAGGTGATCGGAGTTGAACCCGCCCTGGCCGCGGATGCTCAGGCAAGTTTCCGTAAAGGCCGGGTCGTACATCTGCCCGCCGAGGAAGTCACGCGAACGATGGCGGACGGGCTGCGCACCCAAAGTATCGGGGCAATTAATTTCGAGCATATTCGGAAATTTGTGGACGACATCGTGACCGTCTCCGAAGAGGAGATCGCGCAAGCCATGCGGCAACTGGCCGGCAATCCCAAAACTATTGCGGAGCCCAGTGGAGCTGTCGCGGTTGCTGGGTTTCTCTTCCGAGAGAAGGAACTGCCTGGTGGCACGATCCATGTGGCGGTCATCAGCGGAGGAAACATCGAGCCCGGAATGCTGGCGGAATTGAGAAAATAGTCCCTTCGCACGCGGAACGCAC
>QIAI01000501.1:5110-5647 GCA_003224995.1 Acidobacteriota bacterium | reverse complement strand
GCCGTTGATCCACTCCGGCTCCATGCGCCCGCGCGACAGTCCCAGGATCGCGACCTCCGGATGATTGACGATCGGTGTAAATGCGGTTCCGCCGATTCCGCCCAGGTTGGTGATGGTGAAGGTGCCGCCTTCCATCTCCTCGGGCTTGAGCTTCTTATCGCGCGCTTTCTTGGATAGTTGGGACAGTTCGGCGGCGAGCTCCACGATGTTCTTCTTGTCGACATCCCGGATCACCGGAACCAGCAATCCGCGATCCGTGTCGGCAGCGACGCCGATGTGGATGTATTGCTTGTAGACGATCTCTTCCTTCTCCATGTCAATGGAGGCGTTGAATTGCGGAAAAACCTTCAGCGCGGAGGCGCAGACCTTTAGCGCGATGGCGGTGACGGTCATCTTGCCGCCGGCTTCTTCAGCGCGAGGCGCAAACTTCGCTCTCAGTTGTTCGAGCTCCGTTATGTCGGCGCGGTCGTGTTGCGTGACATGTGGAATCGTGACCCAGGCTTCGCGCAGGTGCTCGGCGGTCTTGCGGCGCACGCC
>QIAI01000501.1:0-4948 GCA_003224995.1 Acidobacteriota bacterium | reverse complement strand
TCGAGTCCGAGTTCGCGCGCCAGCCGCCGCACATGGGGAGCCGCCGGGACCGGGTCGCGATGTTCCGTTCCCGCAACTTTCCCGAGTTGCACTGGCATGCTGAAGCTGGGTGGCGCCTGCATCGGTGGATCCGGGGGCAGCGCCTGCTCCTCAGTTTTCCCCTCCGCCTTCATGGCAAGATGAAATGCCAGCCGAGCGGCCTGCTGCCCGGAAACATGCTCGACGGGTTCGGAAACATTTTTCGTCGGCGGCTGGGCTCCGCCCTCCAGAGTGAAGATGACCTGGCCAACTTTGACCTTGTCGCCTTCCTTGACCCGAATGTCTTTCACCACGCCGCTGACCGACGAGGGCACTTCGACAACAGCCTTGTCGGTTTCCAGTTCCATCACCGGCTGGCCTTCGGAAACTTTCGCGCCAGGTGCGATCATCAGGCGTACCAGATCGCCTTGATCAATGTTCTCGCCGAGTTCAGGAAGCTTGAACTCCGAGGCCGTCGCACTCGTGCGAGGTGCGGGAGATGACTCTGCAGGCTTCCTGGCTGGCGGCGCAGTTGGCTCGGTCTGCGGCCGAGGCGCAGGTTCTTTTGCGGAAACTTGTTGCTCAGGCCGCGCTTTCGCAGGCGGTGCTGGCGCGGGTTGCGCTTGCGCTTTCGCTCCCGCTCCGTTTTCCACCGTGAAGATAACCTGCCCGACCTTGAGCTTGTCGCCCTCTTTCACGCGAATCTCGCGCACGGTCCCGCTAACCGACGAAGGCACCTCAATGACGGCCTTGTCCGTTTCCAGCTCCATCACGGGCTGGCCTTCTTGAATGTCGGCGCCGGGCGCAATCATCAGGCGAACCAGGTCGCCCTGCTCGATGTTTTCGCCCAGCTCGGGCAATTTGAATTCCGTCACTTGTCCTGAACCTTTCTTAACTGATGGCCGGGTTCGGCTTTTCAGGATTGATGCCGAGATCCTTCACGGCTTGCTGCACGATTTCGACCTTGATCTGGTTCTCGCGGGCTAGCGCACTCAGTGTAGCGAGCACGATGTGCTTGGCATCGACCTCGAAGAAGTCGCGCAGTGCCGCGCGATTTTCGCTGCGCCCAAAGCCGTCGGTGCCGAGAGAAACCAATCGTCCCGGAACCCAGCGCGCAATGCTTTCCGGCAACACCTTCATGTAGTCGGAAGCAGCCACGAACGGTCCGGGCACACCTTTCAGGGTCTTGGAGATGAACGGCACTCGGGGCGCGTGTCCGGGATGCAACAGGTTCCAGCGCTCACTATCGTTGGCATCGCGATACAGTTCCTTGTAGCTGGTCACGCTCCACACGTCGGCGCACACGCCGTACTTCTCTTCCAGAATCTGTTGCGCTTTGAGCACCTCGAACATGATGGTGCCGCTGCCGAACAATTGGGCGCACAGCTTGGCATCCCTGTTCTTCGCGGGCTTGAAACGATACAGGCCTTTCAGGATGCCGTCGCGGACTTCGGGACCATCCGGCATTCCGGGCATCGGCAAGGGCTCGTTGGTGACGGTCATGTAATAGAAGATCGACTCGCCATCCACGTACATGCGCTTGATGCCATCCTGAATGATGACTGCGATCTCGTAAGCAAAGGCGGGATCATAGGCCAGACAGTTGGGCACGCTCAGGGCGAGCACATGCGAGTGTCCATCCTGATGCTGCAGGCCTTCGCCGGCCAGGGTTGTGCGTCCGGCAGTACCTCCAAGCAGGAAGCCGCGCGTGCGCATGTCGGCCGCCGCCCAGATCAGGTCGCCGATGCGCTGGAAGCCGAACATCGAGTAATAAATAAAGAACGGGATCGTGTTGATGCCGTGATTGGAGTACGCGGTGCCGGCAGCAATGAAAGAACACATCGATTTGTAATAAAGCAGCGTGTCCATGTCGACCGGCTCGTAAAGCTGGCCGACGCTCGAGTAAATGCCGACCTGGCGGAACAGCGCTTCCATGCCAAACGTGCGTGCCTCGTCAGGAATGATGGGCACGATCAGCTTGCCGATTTCCGGATCGCGCAGGAGCTTTGCCAGCAGGCGGACGAAAACCATGGTGGTCGAAACTTCTCGACCTTCGGTTCCTTTATAGAATTCTTCAAAGTGAGTTTGCGGAACGCTGGCCAAAGGAGTCGCGCGAACCTTGCGCTCGGGCATGTAGCCGCCCAATTGCTTGCGGCGTTCCTGCATGTATTTGATTTCGGCGCTATCGTCGGACGGCCGGTAAAACGGAGCACCATGCAGTTCGTCATCGGGGATGGGAATGCCGAAACGCGAACGGAACATGCTCAACTCATCGTCGTTGAGCTTCTTCTGCTGGTGAGTAATGTTCTTGCCTTCTCCCGCTTCGCCCAGTCCGTAGCCCTTGATGGTTTTCGCCAGCACGATGGTCGGACTGCCTTTGTGTTCGACTGCGGCTTTGTACGCGGCATGAACCTTGATCGGATCGTGGCCGCCCAGGCGCATGCGCGCCAGTTGCTCGTCCGAAAGATGCTCGACCATTTTCAGCAGCCGCGGATCGGTGCCAAAGAAATTCTGGCGGAAGTAGGCGCCGCTTTCGACGAAATATTTCTGATACTGCCCGTCGCTGATCTCGCCCATGCGGCGGACAAGCAATCCATCGCGATCGCTCTGGATGAGCGAATCCCAGTCGCTGCCCCAGATGACCTTGATCACGTTCCAGCCGGCGCCGCGGAACACCGCCTCCAGCTCCTGGATGATCCGAGCCGCTGCAGATTGCAGTTGACAACAAAGATGAGATTGTCCAGCCGCTCGCGCGAAGCCAGGGTGATCGAGCCCAGAGACTCGGGTTCGTCCATTTCACCGTCGCCCAGGAAGGCCCAGACTTTGCCGCCGGTGGTCTTTTTGAGGCCGCGGTTTTCCAGGTACTTGATGAAACGCGCGTGATAGATGGCCTGGATCGGACCCAGCCCCATGGAAACGGTGGGAAATTCCCAGAAATCTTCCATCAGCCAGGGATGGGGATAGGAAGACAGGCCTCCGCCGGGCTTCAGTTCGCGACGAAAATTTTCCAGCTTCTGTTTGGGGATGCGGCCCTCGAGAAAAGCGCGCGAGTAGATGCCGGGCGCTGCGTGTCCCTGAAAATACACGATATCGCGATCACCTTCCTCGGTGCGCGCGTGCAGGAAGTGATTGAAAGCAACCTCGTACAAGGTGGCCGCCGAGGCGAACGTGGAAATGTGCCCGCCGATCCCCTCCTGAATTTTGTTCGCTCGGATGACCATGGCCAGCGCGTTCCAGCGCACCAGGCTCTTAATCCGCCGCTCCATTTCCTGGCTACCCGGGAAAGGTGGTTGCGTTCGGGATGGGATGGTGTTCTGGTAGGGCGTGGTCGCGGTGAAAGGCAAGTTGATGCCGGCCGCCCGCCGAGCGTGCAATGCCAGTTGCTGGAGAAGGCGTCCAGCCCGGTCCGGGCCGCCCTTCGATAAAACATAGTCCAGAGAATCCAGCCACTCTCGAGTTTCCAGGACCTCAAGTCCGTCGGTCTGCGTTTGAGACACGTCTGCTTTCCCCCACAATGAATGCTGAACCCTTCATGATATTCAATTCTTCAAATTTTTGCTGGCGGAAGAAACGATTGGGTAGCTGGGAGCAGGCAAGGGAAGGCGAACTCTCAACACCATGAGCGGAGCCCAAAGAAGGCTGAGATTTCCACAAGCCACTTCTGAAGTCGACCTTCGAGCCTGCCGATAGCACTGTGGAACGGCGAACGGTTCCCCGGCTTCGCGCTTCACGGCGCCCAGTCGGGGCGTCGAATATCGCGCCAAGGTTGGCCTGCCTCTCTCGCACAGGCCGGAAGATTTTGCCGAGTGACGGCACATCAACTCGGCAAGATCTTCCTCATGCCCGTCGATTCTTAAGAGCTTCTCATTTTGGATTCCTCTGCCGGTGTGGGGGAAGCGCCTATCTGCGCGGTTTCCATCCTCCCCCGAGTGGACAGCCGCTTGCATGGAACCACGCAGGAGTCGACAGACCATGGATAGCGGATTCTATGCGGCGTGCGCGGGGCTGAGGGCGCAGACCCAAACCCTCGAAATGGTCGCCAACAACCTGGCCAATCTGAATACCACGGGCTTCCGGGCGCATGAAGCCACCTTCCGCTCGCTGCTCGCCGGCAACGCAGCCGTCAGCCACAATGCGCTCAACCGGGCGGTGAATGATTTCGGCGTTCTGCGCGGAAGCCGCGTCGATCTGCATGCGGGCAATCTGGGCGAAACCGGAAATCCACTCGACCTGGCGATCGAAGGCGAAGGCTTTTTTGCGGTGCAGGGCCGAGGACAAGTGCTGTATACGCGCAACGGAAATTTTCGCGTGTCTTCCTCCGGCCAGTTGATCACCTCGGAAGGCGATCCCGTGTTGGGCGAGCAAGGCCTGATCTCCGTACCCAGCGGGCAGGTGGCGGTGGGAGCGGATGGCACTCTCTCAGTGGATGGCGCGATCGCGGGCAAGCTCCGGGTCGCGGCTTTCGCGCCCGGAACCAGCCTGCGGGCGGTGGGCTCGACCTACTACGCCGCGCCCGAGAACGCCGCACCCACCGCTGCCACCGGCAGTTCCATCCGGCAAGGCATGCTGGAAAGTTCCAACGTTAATGCCGTGGCCGGCACTATTGCGTTGATCGCGGTCCAACGCCAGGCAGAAATGCTGCAACGTGCGCTGAGCATGTTCGCCACCGACTTCAATCACATCGCGGCTTCCGAATTGCCGCGCTTGTAGGAGGCTCCTCTATGTTCCGGTCCATGTACACGGCGGCCAGCGGCATGACGGCGCAGCAGATGAACCTGGATAACATCGCCAACAATCTTGCCAATTCCAGCACCGCCGGTTTCCGCCGTCGGCGCTTGCAGTTTCAGGATCTGCTGTACCAGAACTTCGTGATGCCGGGCGCGGCCGCCACCCAGCAAACCACCCTGGTAGCCGGTCTGCAAGTCGGGCT